>NZ_JBOGDD010000627.1:0-8553 GCF_050701675.1 Mycobacterium sp.
TCGTGCGTCCGGTCGCCGCAACACGAACGAGAGCAACAGGTCGCCTCGGTCATGGACGTCAGGTGCTCGGCGATGAGCCGCCCACTCGTCGGCAGTGACACCGCGGTGACGCCGAACCGCCGGACGCGACGCTCGAGAACGTTCAGCACGGCGCCGGCGTACGGCGGACCGAACAGCATCAACCGGCGCGCGGTCAGAATTCGTCCAGCAAGCTGGTCGATCTCGTCCTGGCTGACCTGATTGGCCACCCGTCGCATCGCGGCGGCCTCGTCATCGACCAGGGCCGCCAACGTATAGGTGCCACGGCTACGCACGCGATCGGCGCTCGACAGCGTGGCGCTGTCCTCGCCCGACCTGGCCAGCTCGGCGCGTAGCTCCCGGTAGCCGGTGTAGCCGAGCTGCCGGGCGAGCCGAATGACCGTGACCTCGTGCACGCCGAGTCTCGATGCGACTTCCGTGGCGCTCAACGAGGACATCTCCTGCGGGTCCGTAAGCAGCAGATTTAGTGCGCGACGACTCGCGTCGGACAACGTTCCATCGAGCTGTCGCACCACTTCGTGGATACCCATTCGCACCTCGCTCTCGAAAACCTACATTCCTGCGCAGGATGACAGGTTAGTGGCGGGCATCACAATGTGTCAATGGCTTGGGCTGGGTCACACGACACGCGAGAGTTGTGGACCTCGTTGGGGGAGTGGCGTCCAAGACGGCTTTTGTGCTTAGTCGCGGCCCGGCCGATGCCGTTCGGCCCGACGACGGGCGAACTTCGAATTCCCGGTGCGGGCACTAGTAGACGGCTGAAGAATCAGCCCCGATCTCGGGGCATCGGGGTGCCCTTCAGCTTGGCCGCCGCAGCTGGGCCACTGAATCGCGAACGACTAGTTCTGGAACGTCCAATACGCCGTCTACGCCGGCGTCGGCGCTGTAGAGCAGCCGGGCGGCATGCTGGCCGATCTCGATGGGGGATTGCCGAACGGTGGTGAGGGCGGGCGATAGCAGTTCGGAGAAGTCGGCGTCGTCATAGCCGACCAGTGAAAGGTCTTCTGGTACCCGGATTCCGCGAACCATCAGGCCCTTCAGCAAGCCCATCGCGATCATGTCGTTGGCGCAGAACACGGCGGTGACGCCGTCGACGGCCAGCACGGTATCGACGCTGGCGCGTCCGCTGGTGAACGTCATGCTGGGTACCGTGATCTCGGTGAACTCGCTCACTCCCGCTGCCTCGCAAGCTGTCTCGACTCCGAGGGAGCGATCGCGACACCACGGAATCCGATGCGGGCCGTTGACGAAGGCGATCAAGCGGTGCCCCATTCCGAACAGATGCGCGGCGGCGGAGCGTGCCCCGGCCACGTGGTCCACCGTGACCGACGGCAACTGATCCTCGGGGTCGGCGTGATCGAGCAGAACCACTTCGGTTCCCCTGCGCTGAACGGCACGCAGTTGCTCCAACTCGTCGCCCACCGGTGCGACGAGGATGCCTCGCACGCCCTGCGATTCGAGCTGAGCCACCTGTCGGGTCTGCGCGTCCTGCGACTCACCGGAGCTAGCGACGATCACCGATTGACCAAGCGGTGCGGTCACCGACTCCACCCCGCGAGTGAGTTCGGCCCAGAACGGGTTGGCGATGTCGAGGACGACGAGACCGCAACTGGTGGCCGTGCCCGAACGCAGTGTCTGAGCTGACCGGTTGATCACGAAGTCCATCGACTCCATGGCCCGGATCACCTTCTCGCGCGTGGCCGGCGACACCAGCTCCGGTCTGTTGATGACGTTCGACACCGTCGCCTGCGATACGCCGGCCGCTCGCGCGATTTCGTGGGAAGTCGCCCGCCTATGTTTGGCGAGGATCACCGCCTGCGGAGTCTTCGGCACTTACATTCCCCCTGGTTTTAAGGATTCGCGCGGCAGGCGCCCCGGGAGTCGAAACCGCGGGTCGCTGGTCGAGCGCAATCCGTTGTGCCTGGTGAGGGCTTGTCCCGCGGAGTCGTCGGCGGGCCGAGCCGTCGCACTTAGATCACCACACGCCTTTCGATTCGCGCTGTGGGAACGCGCGGACCGAGTTGTTGACGCACACCTGCGAACCTAATTTATTCGTATCAATCGAAGAATCAACGCCGGTGCTGACTCGTCTCAACGCCGGCCGTGATCATGTCCGTGACGAGGAAGACAGGTAGTTGTGAACGCTCAGTCCCCTGGTGGCCCCCGAGTGTCGCGCCGCACTCTCATCAAGGCGGGCGCGGCCGGCGTGGTGGTGGTCGGTGCCGGCGGCTTGATCGTCGCTCGTAACGTCGGAGGGGAAGCGAAGACCGCCGGGGTGGATGGCGACAAGTCCGCGGGTGCCCACCAATTGCTGCTGTTGACCAACGAGTGGAACTCGATCATCGACGACGCGGCCGGGCGTGCCGCCAAGATTCTCGGCCTGCCGTATCGGTCGACGAACTTCGACAAGGACGACACCGTCGCGCTGACCCAGGCCCAGTCGGCGGTTGCCGCCGGGCAGAGTCTGTTCCTGACCAACAGTGCCGACGGCAGTTCGTTGCCCGGTATCACGGCTGCCGCCGCGCAGAACGGTGGATCCCTGGTCAACGTGGGCAGTTCGGTCCCATGGGTCACTCCTCTCGACATCGGCAACGCGTACACCCAGCAGTTCACCGCCCGTGAGGACATCGGCTTCCACGAAGCCGTCAAGGAGGCTCTGCGCCAAGCCGTCGCTAAGTTCGGTGAGAAGCTGACGATCCTGCACGTCACCGGTTCGCCCGGGTCGTTCGACGACGCCAGGCGCAGCGATTCGGTGAACCGTGCGGTAGCCGAGTTCCCCGGTGCGCGCGTCCTGGGTTCGCTACCCGGCAACTGGGCCTCGGAGGACGGTCAGAAGGCGACCGAGGACCTGATCGCCCGCTATGGCGTGCCCAACGTGATCGTCGCGCAGAACGACGGCTCGCTCACCGGTGTGCTCGCCGCGCTCAAGGGCCTCAACATCGCTGCTGGACAACAGGTCTTGACCGTCGGTGTCGACGGCGCGACGGACATTCTGCGAGCGATCAAGGAAGGGACCGTCGCGGCGACCGCCTTCCAGTCCCCGACCTACTTCGGCGTTCAGGCGATGGCGCGGCTCTTCGATGCGCTCAACGGCTACGACTTTCAGGCGCCGGAGCGGCTGGTTGGCTTCGCCGGGATCACGGTCACCAAGGGCAACGTCGACGGGGTCCTGGCGCGGTACGTCGACAACGAGAACCTTCCCTTCGACCCGAAGCTGCTCTCCCATGTCATCAGCGGTGACAAGTGGGACCCGCAGGCTCCGCTGGCGCCGTTGAAGATCGACGAGTTCTACGCCTCTCAGCCAAAGCCCGCGGGATATCAGCTACCTGCCGCCTACACCGAGTCGATCAAGTCGGGGGCATTCGACGAGATCACCCAGCAATACGCCAAGGCTTATCGTCTCAAGCTGGATGACTTTGGCTACCAAGGCGTGCAGGGTTGAGTTCGTCGGTACTGGCGGCCGTTTCGCTGACCAAGGCATACGGCGGGGTACCGGCTCTTCACGAGGTGTCCTTCGAGTTGCGCGGCGGAGAGATCTTGGGCGTCCTCGGCGAGAACGGCGCGGGAAAGTCGACTCTGCTCAACATCCTCTCGGGCACGGCGACGCCGACGTCGGGACACGTGGCGCTCAATGGACGGCCACTGAAACTGCGCTCGTACGCCGAGGCGAATCTCAATGGGATATGGCGAATCTTCCAGGAACCGGCGCTCATTCCGAGCGTGTCGATCGTGGAGAACCTGTTCCTCGGCCACACCCGGCGCTACGAGCGGTTCGGAATCCTCCGCAAGGCAGCCATGACTGCGAAGGCGCAGCAGCTCGCGGACACGATGGAACTATCCGTGGACGTCACCCGGCCGCTCTATGACTACGACTTCGCCACTGCGCAGGCGCTCGAGGTCGCCAGGGCGAGCTTGCTTCCCGAAGTACTGGGACTGCCTTCGGGTTTCGTCCTATTCGACGAACCGACCACCGGGCTCAGTAGCCACGAGGTCGAGATCCTGATGAACCGCATGCGCAACCTGGCGTCGACTGGTGCGGGCGTTGCCTTCGTCTCCCACCGGCTCAACGAAGTGCGCGAAGTGTGCGACCGAGTAGTCGTGCTCAAGGACGGAGCGCTGGTGGCCAGTGGCGGCATCGCCGAGTTCGACGAGAGGACGATGCACCTGTCCATGGTGGGCCGCGAAATCGTCGAGCTCGAACGGGCTACGGCTCCGACTGCGACGGCTTCAGAGCCGATTCGGCTCCGGGCCCGGGGCATCAGCTCGTCGTCGAGGTCTGGCGACATCGGCGAGATCGGCCGCAATGCTGGCCTCAGCTCGATCGACCTGGCGCTTCATCGTGGTGAGATCGTCGGATTGGGAGGGCTTTTGGGCTCGGCCAAACACGAAATCCTGCGCACGATCGCCGGCGTGGTGCCATTGGCCGCCGGGTCGATCGAACTCGACGACGCACCATTGACGGGCAGCATCGGTTCGCGGAAGCGAGCGGGTATCGCCTTCGTCCCCGGCGACCGCCTCTTCGAGGGCGTCATCGGAGGACAGTCGGTGGCGTCGAACGTGTCGTTGCCCAGTGGCGAGTCCGGACCGCGGGGGTTCTCCAACCGAGGGGGGATGTGGCGGACCGCCAGGGAACGCTCGGCAGCCAGGGAGCTGATCTCGTCATTGTCCATCAAGGCCGATGAGGATTCGTCGGTCTCGACGCTCAGCGGCGGGAACCAGCAGAAGGTGTCACTGGCCAGGTGGATCTACCGACGTCCGAAGGTCCTGCTCATCGAAAACCCAACCGCCGGAGTGGATGTGGGTGCCAAGGCCGAGATCTACCGATTGTTGCGTGCTCTCTCCGAGGCAGGAACGACCGTGCTGTTCACCAGCGACGATCTGCCCGAACTGATCGCCATCGGTGATCGGGTGCTGATCATGCGGGAGGGGCGACTGGCGGGTGAGTTCGACCACCGGAGCGGCCAGATGTCGCAAGCGGATCTGCTGGGCGCGATGCTCGGCGTGAGTGAAGACGGGACGACGAAGTGAGCGATGTTCACGTGTCCGAGGACGCCGGACCCCAGCCCGACGTCAGCCGATCCGAAGGCGCAGGGGAGGCCGGGCGTTGGTTGCCCTTGATCGCGTTGGCGGCGCTCGTCTTCTACTTCGGGATCAGACAGCCTGCCTTCCTGGGCACGCAGAATCTGACCGTGCTTGGCGCGCAAGCTGGCCCACTGCTGCTGATCTCACTCGGTGCCAGCTTCGTGATTCTCATGGGCAGCATCGACCTGTCGGTCGGTGGACTCGCCGGTCTTACTGCAGCGCTCGGTGCCATCGCCATGCGGGATCACGATCTCGGTCCCGTCGCGGTGATCGTGATGGCACTTGCGGTCGGCGTGCTGGCCGGCCTGTTCAACGCGCTGTTGTCGACCTACCTGCGCCTACCGTCATTCATCGCCACCCTCGCATCCGGATCGATCTTCACCGGCATCGCGTTGAATCTGCTGCAGGGCAGGGCGGTACGTGTGGAGAACGACGACTTCGGTCTGCTGGCCAACGGACGCCTGGTGCCGGGGGTGCCCAACGCCCTCCTCCTCGCGATGGTGGCGTGGGCGGTACTGGTCTTCGCGCACGCCAGAACCCGGTTCGGACGGTACGTCGTGGCCATCGGTGCAGGCGAACGTGTCGTGACGCTCAGCGGAATTCGGGTGCGCGCCTACAAGACCGGCGTCTTCATCCTGTCCAGTGGCTTCGCCGCACTGGCAGGGGTATTCCTGCTGTCCCGACTGGGCTCGGCGACACCGACCATCGGCGACGGCTATCTGCTCGACGTGGTGGCGGCCATCGTGGTCGGCGGGACCGCGCTGACCGGGGGAGCGGGCGGAGTGCAGCGCACGCTGCTCGGAGTAGCACTCATCACCATTCTCAGCAACGGCCTCAACATCTCCGGGGTCTCGTCCTTCACCCAGGAGATCGTCAAGGGCGTGGTGATCATCCTGGCCGTACTCACCACGGTAGACCGCGAAAAGCTCCAGAACATCATCAAATAGAAAGCGACTCCCTAGACCCATGACCAGCAATCCGCGCTTTGGCATCTGGGCGAACGTGCACGGGACCATGGCTGCTCTGACCCACCCCGACGACCCGGTGGACGCGTCGTGGCGCCGAGTACGAGATCAGGTGCTGCTGGCCGAGCGGCTGGGATTCGACTGCACGCTGATAGCCCAGCACACGATGAATCCCTTCGGTGAGGAACTCGACCAGCTCGATGCCTGGACCGCGGCGGCGGCAGTCAGCGCCATCACCGACACCATCGAGGTGATCGTGGCGATCAAACCGTCGGTCATTCACCCCACGATCCTGGCGAAGCAGGCGCTGGGCATCGAGGAGATCAGTGGCGGACGGTTCTCGATCAACGTCGTGAATGCTTGGTGGAAACCTGATCTCGAACGATCCGGGATCGGCATGCTCGAGCATGACGAGCGCTACCTCTTCGGTGGCGAATGGCTGCACGCCGTCAGCGCGTTGATGACCGGACAACGGACGACCCTGCAGGGCAAGTACGTCAACCTCGACGACTTCGTGATCCGTCCGGCGGGCACGTACCGCGTCAGGCCCCGCATCTATCTCGGCGGCGAGTCGGAGCCCGCCCGGAATCTGGCCGTAGCAGAGGCCGACGTGCTCTTCCTCAACGGGCAACCCGTGGAGACGGCAAAGGAGATCATCGACGACGTCCGGAGCCGCCCACGTCCGACTGACACGCCAATCGCGTTCGGGCTGGTCGGTTTCGTGGTCACCGCTCCCAGCGACGAGGAAGCGGCGGAGCTGCTTTCCTATCACTGGGAACTCAATGCGCAGGAGCAGGCGGCCGGTGGCGACGTGGCGGCGCGGATACATCGCGACCTCGACCAAAAGTCGCAGATGTGGCGCACCCTGAAGGATCGGCCGCACATCGGGCCCAACGGTGGCACCGCTTCGGGACTCGTCGGCAGCTACGACACGGTCGCGGCGAAGGTCGTGGAGTGGAGCCGGCTCGGCATCGAGACGTTCATGCTGGCCTTCCAGCCGTTCGAGCAGGAGATGGAAGTGTTTGCCCGAGAGGTGATTCCGCGAGTCCGGGAACTGCTGGCGACGGAGTCCGCTACCGACGAAGGCGTGATCGGTGAATAGGCCGGTCAACGCTGCCGGTGAGGTGCTGGCGGGACTGCCGAAGTTGCTTGCCGGGCTCGACGCCTCGGTCTCCGAACGCGAGCGGGAGCGCCGACTTCCGTATGAATCGATCGATCTGATCCGGCAGTCGGGGGTGCTGTCGTTGCGCATTCCCACCGACTGTGGCGGCGCGGGCGGCACCATCAAGGACCAGCTGGACGCGGTCGTCGCGATCGCCTCGGTCGACTCGAACGTCGCGCAGGCCATCCGCCCCCACTTCTTCTTCGTCGAGGAGTTGCGCACCAACGGAACTCAACCCAGCTGCGATCGATGGTGGCCCGAGTTGGCGACCGGCACCCTGGTGGGCAATGCCCTGAGCGAGAGCGCGGCCGGACGGCCCGGCATGATCGAGACCCGGTTGGTCCCGAACCCCAACGGCGGGTGGACGATCGACGGGGTGAAATCGTACTCGACGGGATCACTGTTCAGTGATCTGTTGTTGGTCAGCGCGAACGACTGGGACGGCGCCGAGCGCCTTGCCCTGATCCCGTCCGACCGCCCCGGCATCGAGATCGCCGACGGCATGGGACAGCGCACCACGGCAACCGGGACGACGACCTTGCGCGGTGTCCGAGTGGACGCAGACGAACTGGTCGAGATGGTTTCGTTGAAGGAGAAGTTCACCCACATCGGCGGGCATCGCCAGCTCTATTTGGCAGCCGTCCTGGCGGGTATCGCAGCCGACGCCTGCAACGACGTCCGCGAGTACGTGCGCAATAGGGCGCGGGTCAGTGCGCACGGGGTGACCGCCAAGCCAGTGGACGATCCGTACGTGCTGCACGCGGTGGGCGACATCAGTTCCGCTGCTTCGGCTTCCAGGGCCGTGGTGCTGGGAGCCGCCGACGCGTTGGACGAGGCCGCCGAGGCAGGCACCGAGGCCGCTGCGTTACAGGCCGCGGTGGACGTTGCCCGCGCCCAGGTAGCGGTTGCCGCTCTCGTGCTGCCAGCCACCCAGCGGGTCTTCGACGTCGGTGGCGCCTCTGCCGTCACCGACTCGGTCAACCTGCACCGGCACTGGCGCAACGCTCGGACCGTGGTGGCCCACAACCCCCTCGACTACAAGCGTCGCGTGATCGGGGACTGGGTGATCAACGCCGTCGAGCCACCCCGCAATTCCTACTTCTGACCGCGTTGCGGTATCGGCGTCGTTGACCGTCGTAGCGTCGCTAGTTCGTCGGTGGAGCCGCCCTTGGCGAGACGCGGCAGACGGAGCGAACACGAGCGACAGGTCGATCTGGGCCTATCATGCCAACCATGTGGCTAAGGCAAGCGTTTCAGTATCCGCGGCACAGCGCATCTAGGCTGGTAGCCGGCATCACAGTGCTC
>NZ_JBOGDD010000628.1:0-5123 GCF_050701675.1 Mycobacterium sp.
CAACTGCTCGGCAAGGGGTACCGCTTCTTCTCGCACAGCGACACCGAGGTCATTCTCAAGGGCTACCGCGAATGGGGCGAGCGGGTGGTGGACCACCTCAAGGGGATGTTCGCCTTCGCCATCGCCGAGCGCGACACGGGTCGTGTGGTGCTGGCGCGAGACCGGCTCGGCGTCAAGCCGCTGTACTGGTGCGACGTGGAGGACGGTGACGGCGGCGGTGCCATGCGCTTCGCCTCGTCGCTCACGGCTCTCGTTGCCGCGGGCGGCGTCGATACCGACCTCGACCCCGTCGCGCTGAACCACTACCTGAGTTTCCACTCGGTGGTCCCCGCCCCACACACGATCCTGCGCGGGGTTCGCAAGCTCGAGCCGGGCACCATCATGCGCATCGAGGCCGACGGCACCAGAACGCAGGAGACCTACTGGGAGCCGATGTTCGAGCGGTCGGCCGAGCGGGCGGGCTGGTCGGCGGTGGAATGGGAGGAAGCGATCCTCGCCTCGCTGCGGACCGCGGTGGAGCGGCGCCTCGTCGCCGACGTTCCCGTCGGGTGCCTGCTCTCCGGCGGTCTTGACTCGAGCCTGATCGTCGGTCTGCTCGCCGAGGCGGGACAGCACGGACTGAAGACCTTCTCCATCGGCTTCGAGGCGGCAGGGGGAGAGGAGGGTGACGAGTTCAAGTACTCCGACGTCATCGCCAGGCACTACGGCACCGACCACCATCAGATCCGCATCGACAGCGCACGCATGCTGCCTGCTCTTTCGGACACCATCGGCGCGATGAGCGAACCGATGGTGAGCCATGACTGCGTGGCGTTCTATCTGCTGTCCCAGGAGGTCAGCAAGCACGTGAAGGTGGTGCAGTCGGGGCAGGGAGCCGACGAGATCTTTGCCGGGTACCACTGGTATCCGCCGATGGCCTACGCCAGGGATGATGACGCCGGCGATGCCTTGTCCCGCTACCGCACGGCGTTCTTCGACCGCGACCACGAAGGGGTCAACGGGCTCCTGCAGCCGCGATGGCAGCTCGATCACGACGCCGCGGGCGAATACGTCCTCGAGCACTTCGCCCACCCCGGCGCCGCCACCGCGACCGACCGCGCGCTCCGACTCGACACCACCGTGATGCTCGTCGACGACCCCGTCAAGCGCGTCGACAACATGACGATGGCGTGGGGGCTGGAGGGCCGGGTGCCGTTCCTCGACCACGAGCTCGTGGAACTCGCCGCCACGTGCCCGCCCGAGCTGAAGACCGCGTACGACGGCAAGGGCGTGTTGAAGGAAGCCGCCCGCAAGGTCATTCCCCACGAGGTGATCGACCGGCCAAAGGGCTACTTCCCGGTGCCTGCGCTGAAGCACCTCGAGGGTCCCTACCTGGACCTCGTCAGGGATGCTCTGCACAGTTCGGCGGCGCGCGATCGAGGCCTGTTCGCGCCGGCCGCGGTCGACGGGATGCTCGCCGAGCCCAACGGCAACCTCACCCCCCTGCGTGGAAATCCGTTGTGGCAGATAGGGTTACTGGAACTCTGGCTTGCCCGCCACGTCGACGGAACAAGGTGAGCATGACTACTACCGAACCCGGCAGCGAATCGAAGGCGGTCGGCGTCGTCCAGGACCTCGGCTGGGGTCGCCTGGTGTTCGGTCAGACGTGCGAGGACCCCGAGCAGTTCGGCACGGCGCTACGCGCGGAGGCCAGTGGGCGCCGTGACATCGGGATGTACCTCGACGCGCCCCACGTCTTCGTCGCCCTGCACCCGCAGGAGTTCTTCATCGATCCGAGCTTCACCTACCGGATCGACCTGACGAAGCCGCTGCAGTACGAGCCGGCGCCGGTATCCGGGCTGTCGGTGCGCCCGGTGATGGCCAACGAGGACTGCGCGGCGATCAACCAGCTCTACCTGCAGTGCCGCATGGTGCCCGCCGACGTCGACCTGATGTGGGACAACAGCCAGTCCCAGCCGCACATGGTGTATCTGGTCGTGACCGACGACGAGACCGGCGCCGTGGTGGGCACGGTCACCGGCATCGACCACGCACAACTCTTCGGCGACGAGGAGAACGGCTCCAGCCTGTGGTGTCTGGCCGTCGACCCCACGCTGTCCCGGCCTGGGGTGGGCGGCCTGCTGGTGCGGTCCCTGATCGAGGAGTTCGTCCGACGGGGGCGCTCGCAGATGGACCTGTCGGTGCTGCACGACAACGAAGGGGCCATCGCGCTCTACGAGCGGATGGGATTCATCCGCGTGCCGGTCCTCGGGGTCAAGCGCAAGAACGCCATCAACGAGAAGCTGTTCGCCCCTGCCAAGTCCGAGGAGGAGCTCTCCCAACTCAATCCGTACGCCCGGATCATCGCCGACGAGGCGATCCTGCGTGGCATCGCCGTCCAGGTGCTCGACGCCAAGGGGGGTTACCTCAAGCTGACGCACGGCGGTACCAGCGTGGTGACCCGCGAGTCGCTCTCCGAGCTCACCAACGCCGTCGCCATGAGCCGGTGTGACGACAAGCGCGTCGCCCGCAGGGTGGTCGCCGAGGCGGGCATCCGGGTGCCGGAGGGCCGGACGGCGACCTTCACCGACGAGGACCATGACTTCCTCGAGAAGGTGGGTTCAGTGGTGGTGAAGCCGGCCCGCGGTGAGCAGGGTGCGGGCATCACCGTCGGGGTGACCCGGCCCGAGGACCTCGACCGTGCGATCGCCTTGGCGGTCCAGCACAGCCCCGACGTCCTGCTCGAGGAACGGTGCGATGGCGAGGACCTTCGCATCGTCGTGATCAACGGCAAGGTGATCGCGGCCGCACTGCGGCGTCCCCCGGAGGTGGTCGGGAGCGGCGATCACACCATCCGCCACCTCGTCGAGGCGCAGAGCCGCCGTCGCGCCGCCGCCACGCACGGCGAATCCACGATCCCCGTCGACGAGATCACCACCGACACGGTGCGCGAGGAGGGCTGGGATCTCGACGACGTGCTGCCCCTCAACGAGCACCTGACCGTGCGGCGCACCGCGAACCTGCACACGGGCGGCACGATCCGCGACGTGACCGACGATCTGAATCCCAAGCTGGCGAGGGTCGCCATCGACGCTGCGGACGCGATCGGCATCCCCGTCACGGGAATCGATCTCATCGTGCCGTTGGTGGACGGGGAGGAGTACGTCTTCATCGAGGCGAACGAACGGCCCGGTCTGGCGAATCACGAACCACGGCCGACCGCACAGGCATTCGTGGATCTGCTCTTCCCAAGAACCGCGGCGACTCCGTGGGCGTGGCAGCCCGCTCCCGTCGAGTAGAACCGAGTCTCGATAGGCTCGCCTCGACCACCCCGGACCAAACCAAGACCTGGAAGGGCAACCTTGACTGACGCCGTGACCGCCTCCGCTGAGATGCCTGCAGACGACCGCACCTGGATGGTCGACACCCTGCTCGCACTGCTGCAGACGCCGAGTCCCTCGGGTCGTACGGACGCGGTGATGCAGTTGATCGGAGGCATCTTCGACGACCTCGGCGTGCCGTTCACCCTGACCCGCCGCGGCGCGCTGACCGCCGAGCTCCCGGGTAAGTCGGCCACCACCGACCGGGCGATCGTCGTCCACGCCGACACCATCGGTTGCATGGTGCGCGAACTGAAGGACAACGGCAGACTCGAGCTGATCCCGGTTGGCACGTTCTCGGCACGCTTCGCCGCAGGGGCCCGGGTGCGGATCTTCACCGATGACAGCGAGCAGTTCATCACGGGAACCGTCATGCCGCTCAAGGCTTCTGGGCACGCATACGGGGACGAGATCGACACCCAGCCGACCGACTGGGATCACGTCGAGGTCCGGATCGACCGCAACGTCTCGACCCGCGAGGACTTGGTCGAACTCGGGCTCAACGTGGGGGACTTCGTCGCGTTCATCACCAGCCCCGAGCTCACCGAGGACGACTTCATCGTCTCGCGCCACCTCGACGGCAAGGCTGGCGTCGCCGTGGCCCTGGCGCTGGCGCGCAATGTCATGGAGAACAAGGTCGTGCTGCCGCACCGCACGACGATCATGGTGACCATCACCGAGGAGGTCGGTCACGGCGCCAGCAGTGGGCTGCCGCCTGACGTGGCGGAGCTGATCTCCGTGGACAACGCGGTCTGCGCCCCCGGCCAGCACTCGCTGGAACACGGTGTCACCATCCCGATGGCGGATATGCACGGTCCGTTCGACTACCACCTCACCCGCAACCTGTTGCGCCTCGCCAAGGAACAGGGCATCGCCCACGCCCGCGACATCTTCCGGTTCTACCGCTCCGATGCGGCCGCCGCGATCGAGGCGGGCGCCAATACCCGCGCTGCGCTGGTCGCCTTCGGGCTCGACGGCAGCCACGGCTGGGAACGAAGCCACTTGGACTCGCTGACGGCGTGCTACCTGTTGTTGGAGAGCTGGCTGCGCACCCCGCTGACGTTCGCGACGTGGGACGCCAAGCCCTCCGGCAAGCTCCGTGACTTCCCGTCCTCGAAGCAGCCCGCACCCAGCGAGCAGTGGGTGCCGCTGTCGCGCGGTGACTTCACCGAGCCGGGAGAGGTCTCGCCGGGGGAGCACTGGCCGCCGACGGAGGGTCCGCAGGCCTAGCTGCGGGTGCGCTCGCGCGTCGGTGTTCAATCGAACGATGCTGAGTCTGGAAGAGATCTCCGACCGCCTCGAAATCCAACAGTTGCTGGTGGATTACTCCTCGGCGATCGACAAGCGCCGGTTCGACGACCTCGACCTGGTGTTCACGAGTGACGCATACATCGACTACCGGGCCATGGGTGGCATCGACGGCGCCTTTCCCGACGTGAAGAAGTGGCTCTCGGAGGTGTTGCCGAACTTCCCGGCGTACTCGCATCTGATCGGCAACTTCGACGTCAAGATCTCCCGCGATCCGGCGGGGGACACCGCCACCTCGCGCATCCTCTGCTTCAACCCGATGGTCCTCGGTGGTGACGGCCAGGTCCTGTTCTGCGGGCTCTGGTACGACGACGAGTTCATCCGCACTGCCGACGGTTGGCGGATGACCCGGCGCGTCGAGACGAAGTGCTTCGACAGGATCGTCTGACGACCCACACCATTCCGCCGAACGTGGCTTACCCCCACGCTCCCCGCGGGTACGGCGTGGGGGTAATC
>NZ_JBOGDD010000629.1:0-20157 GCF_050701675.1 Mycobacterium sp.
GTTGTACAAGCATCCGCGCAGTGGCGGGTTGGTGGCGATGGAGTCACGGGCGCGGTTGTTTCCGAAGGGGTTGGCGCGGTTCATCGACGTGCGTGATGACACGTGTCGCACGCCGTACTGTGATGCGCCGATTCGGCATCACGATCACGCGACGGCGCATCATCGGGCTGGCCCCACCAACTCGGTGAACGGGTTGGGTGAGTGCGAGCGGTGCAATTACGCGAAAGAGGCTCCCGGTTGGTCGGTGGCTGCTGCTTGCGATGACAAGGGCTGTCACACAGCTGAATTCACCACCCCGACCGGGGCTGTTCACCGGTCGAGGGCGCCGGCCCTACCGGGGGTGCCCAGAGTCGAGCTCAGCCAGATCGAGTACCGCGTCGGCATCGAGATCGCCGACCTACACGCGGCGTAGGTAGTAGCGCCGTTCGGGACGGCCCGCGCCGTACTGCAGGCGCAACTCGAGCGCGCCCACGCTCAGGAAGTGCTCGAGGTACCGTCGGGCGCTGACCCGCGAGATACCCACCAGCTCAGCGCATTCCGCTGCGGAGACCTCGCCTGCGTGGCGCACGGCCTCCAGCACCAGTTGGCCCGTCACGGTGCCGAGCCCCTTGGGCAGTGGTCCGTCGGCCGCCGGGGTGCCCGACGGCCCGCCGTTCCCGCCGAACAGCGAATCGATCAGTGATTGATCGGCACCGCCTGCTGACGCGAGCGCGTCAGCCCTCGCCGCGAAGGACTCGAGTTTGGCCTGCAGTTGCGGGAACTCGAAGGGCTTGATCAGGTAGTCGGCGGCGCCTCCGTCCAGCGCGCCGCTGACGGTGTCGAGTTCGCGGGCCGCAGTGATCATGATGACGCCGACCGGGTCGCCTGCGGAGCGCAAGCGCTGCAGTACTTCCAGACCCGTCATGTCGGGCAGATAGACGTCGAGCAGGACGAGATCCGGCCGCAGTGTTCCCGCCAACTCGAGTGCTTCGGCGCCGGTCCGTGCGGAGCCGACGGCGGCGAACCCGTCGACGCGGTCGACGAACCTGCGATGGATCTCCGCGACCATGAAGTCGTCGTCGACGACGAGCACTTCACGCATGGCCGGTCCGCCCCACTGTCAAGGTTTCCTGGCCGGCCAACCGTGCCGGTGGCAGCCTCACCTGGAAGCAGGCGCCACCGGACGGCGCATCGGTGACCTCGACCGTGCCGCCGAGCTGCGCGCTGACGAGGCGCACCAGGGCCAGCCCGATCCCGCGTCCGCCGGGCACGTCCGGCTTGGAGGTGACGCCGCGGGCGAAGATCTCTTCCCGAAGATGTTTCGGCACACCGGGTCCGGAGTCGGTCACCGACACCGTCATACCCTCCGCGTCGTCGACGTGCACGATGACCATGGCGTCGCGTGATCCCTCCGACACGTCGACCGCGTTGTCGATGAGGTTGCCGAGCAACGTGATCACGTCCGTCGCCAGGGCCGGGTCGAGTGTCGACAGGTGAGAGTCCGGCGCGATGGTCAGGGCAACACCGCTCTCGGCGGCCAGCGAGGTCTTCGCGATCAGCAGTGCGGCAACGGCCGGGTCCGAGACGAGTTGCGTCACGGCGTCACTGATCTCGGCGCGTCGTCGCGTCAGGGCGCCGACGAAGTCGTGCACGGAATCGTATTCTCCGAGCTGCACCAGACCGGAGATGGTGTGCAACTGGTTGGCGAACTCGTGAGTCTGGGCCCGCAGCGTGTCGGTGACGCTCTTGTGCGATGACAACTGCCCTTGCATCGACGCGAGTTCGGTGCTGTCACGCATGGTGGTGACCGTTCCGATCCTCTTGCCCTGGCTCGTCGCCGACCGGCGGTTGAGCGCAAGAACCCTGGTGCGGGTGACGATGACGACGTCGCGGCGATCCTCACCGGAAAGCAGGAATTCGGTGACGGCCGGGTCGACTCCGACCTGGTCGACGCGCCGCCCAACTGCATCCGGTGCCACGTTCAACAGTTCCTGCGCACTGTCGTTGAGCACCGTGATCACACCGTCGTTGTTCACCGCGACGACTCCCTCACGGATGCTGTGCAGCAACGCTTCCCGATGTTCGGCCAAGCTCGCGATCTCGGCGATCTCCAGCCCGTGGGTCTGACGCTTGATGCGGCGCGACAGCAGCCAGGAGGCGAGCATTCCGAGAGCGGCCCCGAGGCCCAGATACACCAGCAGCCGCTCACCCGCGCCGCTGAGCAACTGCCACACCGACGGGTAGCCCTCCGACACCGAGACGACGGCGAGGACGGCGCCGTTGATGTCGTTGATCGGCACCTGCCCGGCCAGCCCGTGCACGCCGTCGATGTCGAGGTCGCCGAACCAGGCGCGCCCCTGACGCGCCCCGCTGTCCGTCAGATTCAGCGTCCGACCGATCCGCGACGGTTCCGACGACACCCGAATGATGCCCGCCGGGTCGACGATCTCGGCCATTCCGGCACCCGACAGCGCGACCGCGCGATCCACTTCGGGCGCCAGGATCTGGGCGGCGAACGGATCGGCGTACCGCTCGCGGACGATCGGCGTCGACGCCAGGTTCTCGGCGACGGCGATCATCCGCTGTCCACGGACGTCGCGGAACTCCTTCGTCGACTGCGTGACCGATACCGCGGCCACGGCGATGAGGACCACGGCCACCACCAGCAGCTGGAAGGCCAGGAACTGGCCGGCGAGGCTTCGGGTGCCGCGTCGCAGGATCGATCGCCGCCGTGAACTCAATGACCAATACTTCCGTTGCGTCCTAAACAGTGACTCACGTCACTGTCGGGGTCCAGTATTGCTGAGCATCACATTCGCGACGGATGGGACCCGAATGAGAACGACCCTCATGAGACGACTACTGATCCTGACGAGTCTCGTCTGCGCTGCGGTGCTCCTGGCCGGGTGCGGGGTCACCCGCGGTGGCGAACAGACCGGTATGCACAGGCTGCGGATGATGGTGCCGAACAGTCCCGGCGGTGGGTACGACCTTACGGCCCGCACCGCGGTGAAGATCATGGAGGACGAGGACATCACCGGCCGCGTCGAGGTCTTCAACGTGATCGGAGCAGGCGGCACGGTGGCGATGGCCCGACTCATGAACGAGAAGGGCAACGACGACCTCATGATGATGATGGGACTCGGCGTGGTGGGCGCGGTGTACACCAACGGATCGAACGCGCTGGCGTCCAACGCGACACCGCTGGCGAAGATGGTCGAGGAGCCGGAGGGCATCCTGGTCCCGGCCGACTCGCCCTTCAAGACGGTCAACGACTTCATCGCCGCGTGGAAGGCCGACCCGGCCAAGGTCACCGTGGGCGGCGGTTCCTCACCGGGCGGCCCCGACCATCTGTTCCCGATGGAGACCGCGCGCGCCGCGGGGGTCGACCCGAAGACGGTCAACTTCATCTCCTACGACGGTGGCGGCGATCTGCTGACCGCACTTCTTGGCAAGAAGATCGCTGCAGGCACATCGGGTCTCGGCGAGTACGTGGACCAGATCGAGGCCGGTGAGGTCAGGGTCCTCGCCGTCTCCGGCGACAAGCGCGTCGACGGTGTCGCCGCGCCGACGCTGAAGGAGGCCGGCGTCAATCTCACCTTCACCAACTGGCGCGGAGTCCTTGCCCCACCGGGTATCTCGGACGAGGCGCGACAGTCGCTGGTGAAGGTCCTCGAGGAGCTGCACGCGACTGACGCATGGAAGGAAGCCTTGGTGAAGAACAACTGGAGCGACGCGTTCATGACGGGCGCACCGTTCGCGCAGTTCCTGAAGGATCAGGACCAGCGGGTCGCGTCGACCCTGACCGAGTTGGGGCTGTTGTGAGCGCACCGACCGAAGACCCGAAACCGGTGCAGCCGAAGGTCGTGGACAAGTCGCAGTACCTGGTGGCCGCCGTCTGCGTCGTGGTTGGTGCGTTTCTGATCTTCGATGCGCTGACCCTTCCTGGTGGTTACGCGAAGGTGGATCCCGTTGGCCCGAAACTCTTTCCGATGGTCATCGGGGTCGGCCTGGTGGTGCTGGCGCTCATTCTCGCGGTCGTGATTCCGCTGGGCTCCAGGGGCGAAGCCGATGCGGGCGAGGACATCGACCCGAACCTGCCCAGTGATTGGCGCACCGTCGGATTGTTGGTCGCCATCTTCGTCGCCACGATTCTGCTGGTGATCCCGCTGGGATGGACCATCACCAGCGCGCTGATGTTCGCAGGGTCGGCAACGGTTCTTGGCAGCAAGCACTACGTCCGCAATGTCGTCATCGGCGCAGTGCTCGGTATCGCCAGCTTCTATGCGTTCTATTCCGGGCTCGGAATTCCACTGCCCGCAGGCATTTTGGACGGGATTCTCTGATATGGACAATCTGAACTGGCTGCTGCAGGGGTTCGAGCAGGCCGCTACGCCGATGAACCTGCTCTACGCGGTGATCGGCGTACTGCTGGGGACCGCGGTTGGCGTGCTGCCGGGTATCGGCCCCGCGATGACGGTGGCGCTGCTGCTGCCGATCACCTACAACGTCAGCCCGAGCGCGGCCTTCATCATGTTCGCGGGCATCTTCTACGGCGGCATGTACGGCGGTTCGACGACGTCGATCCTCCTCAATACGCCAGGAGAGTCGTCGTCGGTGATCACCGCGATCGAGGGCAACAAGATGGCCAAGGCGGGAAGAGCCGCACAGGCCTTGGCGACGGCGGCCATCGGGTCGTTCGTCGCCGGCACCATCGGCACCCTGCTGTTGGTGTTGTTCGCCCCCGCGGTGTCTCGTTTCGCCGTCACGCTCGGCGCGCCGTCCTACCTCGCGATCATGCTGTTCGCGCTCGTCGCCGTCACCGCCGTGCTGGGATCCTCCAAGCTGCGGGGCGCGATCTCGCTGTTCCTCGGGCTCGCGATCGGTTTGGTCGGCATCGACTTCCTGACGGGGCAGGCCAGGGCGACGTTCGGCATTCCCCAGCTGTCCGACGGGATCGACATCGTGGTGATCGCGGTGGCGATCTTCGCGCTCGGCGAGGCGCTGTGGGTGGCCGCGCATCTGCGCCAGCGACCCGCCGAAGTGATTCCGGTCGGCAGGCCGTGGATGGGTCGTGACGACTGGCGGCGGTCCTGGAAGCCGTGGCTCCGGGGCACCGCGTACGGGTTCCCCTTCGGCGCGCTGCCCGCGGGCGGCGCCGAGCTTCCGACGTTCCTGTCCTACATCACCGAGAAGAAGCTCTCGAAGCACCCCGAGGAGTTCGGCAAAGGGGCCATCGAGGGCGTCGCCGGACCCGAGGCCGCCAACAATGCCTCTGCCGCAGGCACTCTGGTGCCGATGCTCTCGCTCGGACTGCCGACCAACGCCACCGCGGCGGTGATGCTGACGGCGTTCGTCTCCTACGGCATCCAGCCGGGGCCGACGCTCTTCTCCAAGGAGCCGCTGCTGATCTGGACGCTGATCGCCAGCCTGTTCATCGGCAACTTCCTGCTGCTGGTGCTGAACCTTCCGCTGGCCCCGCTGTGGGCGAAGTTGCTGCGCACCCCGCGGCCCTACCTGTACGCGGGCATCCTGTTCTTCGCCACGCTCGGCGCCTTCGCGGTCAACATCCAACCACTGGATCTGGCACTGTTGCTGGTCTTCGGTCTGCTCGGGTTGATGATGCGCAGGTTCGGACTACCGGTACTGCCGCTGATCATCGGCGTCATCCTCGGGCCGCGTATCGAACGCCAGCTGCGCCAGAGCCTGCAACTCGGTGGTGGCGACTGGAGCAGCCTCTTCAACGAGCCCGTGGCGATCATCGTGTACGTCTGCATGGCATTGCTTCTGTTGGCGCCGCTGGTGCTCAAGCTGCTGCACCGCGACGAGGAAACGCTGCTCATCGTCGAGGACGACCGGGACCAGAGAGAGAAGGCCCAAGCGTGATAGTCGTCGGATACACCGCCGATGAGTACGGCCGGGCTGCCCTCGAACATGCCATGACCGAGGCGTCCCTTCGGGGCACGGGCCTGCTGGTGGTCAACTCCACCAAGGGCGACGCCTACGCCGACCCCGCGTTCGCCAAGGAGTCCCAGGTGCACGACGTCGAGGAACGCCTCAAGTCGTGCGGTTTGGCGTATGAACTGATCCAGCCGGTCGGCGTCGACCCGGTCAACGAACTGCTCGAGGCGATGGACCGCGCCGACGCCGAGTTGCTCGTCATCGGCATCCGGCACCGCAATCCGGTGGGAAAGCTCTTGCTGGGCAGCGTCTCTCAGCAGCTGATTCTGGAATGCTCCAAGCCGGTTCTGGCGGTCAAGCCCACGGTGTGAGTGCACCCGCCTACGCTGGGTCGGTGCCCTCTGAATCCGAACACATCCCTGCACAGGTTTTCCTGATCTTCGGCGCCACTGGTGATCTGGCCAAGCGCAAACTGTTTCCCGGGCTCTACCACCTGGCAGCAGCAGGCCGGTTGCCCGCTGACTACGCCGTCATCGGCTCGGGTCGGCATTCCCCTGGTACCGACGACGAATTCCGCGACCAGATCCGCGGCCACCTCGAAGAGTTCGTCGGCGACCTCGACGACGCCGTGGTCAAGGAGCTGCTGAAACGGCTGACGTTTCAGACCTCAACCGATGACGACGGTACCGAGCTGGCGAAGGCGGTGCGCGACGCACACGAACGCCTTGGCGACGATTCCCGCACGCTGGTGTACCTGTCGGTGCCCCCGAGTGCGACGCGGGCGATGATCACCATGTTGGGCCGCGAGGGCATCGCCACCCGCGGTCCCGGCGGACCGCGCATCGTCAGCGAGAAGCCGTTCGGAACCGATCTGGAGAGCTCACGTGCCCTCGACGCGACGCTGAAGAGCGTGGTCGGCGAGGATCAGGTCTATCGCATCGACCATTTCCTGGGGAAGGAGGCGGTGCAGAACATTCTGGCGCTGCGGTTCGCCAACGGCCTCATCGAACCCGCCTGGAATCGCTCGAACGTCGTCTCGGTGCAGATCGACGTGCCCGAGGACCTCACGGTCGGCACCCGCGGCAGCTTCTACGAATCCACCGGTTGCTTCCGCGACATGATCGTCACCCATTTGTTCCAGGTGCTCGGTTTCGTGGCCATGGAGGCTCCTGTCCGCTTCGACGCACTGGCTCTGCGCAACGAGAAAGCCAAGGTGTTCGATGAATTGCGGGAACTCGACCCGTCCCGGGTGGTGTTCGGCCAATACGACGGCTACCGCGATGTCGACGGTGTCGCCGACGACTCGGCGGTCGAGACCCTGGTGGCCCTCGAGGCCTTCGTCGACTCCGACCGGTGGCAGGGCGTGCCGTTCTACCTGCGCACCGGCAAGGCGATGGGCGCGAACCGTCGGACCGTCACGCTGACCTTCCGCACGCCGCCGTCGGGACGGTTCGGCGACAATGCTTACGGCCCAGACCAATTGGTTCTCGAGCTCAACGATTCGCCGACGGCGAGCATCCATCTCAACGTCAAGCGTCCCGGCCCCGACATGGCGTTGACCTGCGCCACCTTCGACCTCGACCTGGGCAGGGAAGATCCCGACGACAAGCCGCTGGAGGCGTACGAGCGGCTGCTGCTCGACGTGATGCGCGGCGATCAGACCCTGTTCACCCGATCCGATGAGATCGACCGGCTGTGGCAGGTCTGCCAGCCGGTGCTGGACAACCCACCCCCGGTTCAGCCGTACGAGAAGGGGTCGTTCGGGCCGGAAGCCGCGCTGCGTCTGCCAGGTCCTGGGGGATGGCGGCTGCCCGATGCCTGACGCCTGACCACGCTCTACCGCCAGACCTCCGGCACGCTCTCAGACGCTGATCCGGATCGTCCCGTCGACCGCTTCGACCGGGTAGCTGCGGACGGCCATACCGGTGCCGGACACCTCGGTGCCGGTGCACATGTCGTAGGCGTAGTTGTGCAGTGGGCACACGACCGTGTCGTCGTCGGTCAGTCCGTCGGCCAGTGGTCCACCGCGGTGTGGGCAGACGGCCCCGAGTGCTCGCAGCGAACCGTCGCGCATCCGGTACACGGCGATCTGCTCGCCGTCGACGGCGAAGGCGCGGCCCTGGCCGCGGGGGATCTCGTCGACCCGGCCGACCGCGACGCCCGTCATCGGACCGGCACCCGGGGGAGCGGCAGCAGTGGCAACGACGAGCGGAACTGACCCTCGGCCACCGGCTGCTTGCCGTCCTGCCACGGATCGCGATAAGCCTCAACGGACTTCGTCATCGCCGCGTCGAGTTCGGCAGCGATGCCCTCGGCGTCGTCGACCACCACCGCGCGGATCTTGTCGATTCCCACGCGCGGCACCCAGGCATAGGTGCGCTCCAACCAGTTCGCGTTCTCGCGGTAGTACTGGAGAAAGCGCCCGGTCAACGTCATGACCTCGGCCATGCTGTCGACGGTGGCCAGCAGATCACCCTTGCGGATGTGGGCTCCGGCGGCACCGCCGACGTACATCTCCCACCGGCCGCCGTCGACCGCGACGACGCCGAGGTCCTTGCACAGCGCCTCCGCGCAGTTGCGCGGGCACCCGGTGACGGCCAGTTTCATCTTCGCCGGGCTGGCCAGCCCTTGGTAGCGCTCTTCGATGGCGATGCCCAACGCGGTCGAGTCCCCAACGCCGAAGCGGCAGAAGTCGCTGCCGACGCAGGTTTTCACGGTGCGGAAACTCTTGCCGTAGGCGTAACCGGACGGCATGTCGAGATCGGCCCAGACGTCAGGCAGATCCTCCTTGCGGATGCCGAGCAGGTCGATTCGTTGGCCACCGGTGAGCTTGATCAGCGGAACGTCGTACTTGTCGGCGACGTCGGCGATCCTGCGCAACTGCGCCGAGTTCGTCACGCCGCCCTTCATCTGCGGCACCACCGAGAAGGTTCCGTCGCGCTGAATGTTCGCGTGCACGCGGTCGTTGATGAAGCGGGCGTCGCTCTCGTCGACGAAGTCGGAGCCCCACATCATCTCCAACAGCGAAGACAGCCCCATCTTCGAGCCCGCATCGGGCCTGCCGTCGGGTGTCAGTGCAGCGAACACCGATGACACCGAATGCAATTGGAGTTCGCGGATCAGCCGCATCAATTCCGGTTTGGCGTAGGGGACACCGGGGACGTACCAGTTGGCGGACGGGTCCTCGGTTACGCTGCCACCCGCTGCCCACTCGACGATCTGGCCGACCAGCTCCTTGCAGGAGCCGCAGCCCTTGCCCGCCTTGGTCTTCGCCATCACACCGCTCAGCGACGTCTCGCCACCGGCCACGCAGGCCGTCAACGCTCCCTTGCTGACCCCGTTGCAGTTGCAGACCTGCGCGTCGTCGGAGAGCTCGGCAACGCCGACCGCGACGTCGGGGGTGCCGATGTCGAACATCAGCGCGACGCGCTCTTCTGGCAGTGCCAGTCCGCTGTCGAACGCCTGGGTCAGGAACGAGACCTTGCTGACGTCGCCGACGAGCGTGGCGCCCACCAGCTTGCCGTCGCGGATGACGACCGTCTTGTAGACACCGTGTCTGGGTTCGGAGAACTGGACGAACTCGTCGTCGGGTAGCTCCGGGCCCTTCAGCCCCATCGAAGCAACGTCGACACCCGCCACCTTGAGTTTGGTCGCCGTGCGCGACCCATGGTATGCCGCAACGGAGTTGGCGCCCGTCAGATGGTCGGCGAGAACCGTCGCCTGCTCCCACAGCGGAGCCACGAGTCCGTACACCTGGCCGCGGTGCTGGGCGCACTCGCCGACGACGTAGACGCGGTCGTCGTCGATCGAGCGCATGTGGTCGTCGACGACGATGGCGCGCTCGACGGTCAATCCCGCACGTTGCGCCAACCCGACGTTGGGCCGGATCCCGGTGGCGATGACCAGCATGTCGCAGTCGATCGAACTGCCGTCGGCGAACACGACGCCGGTGAGGCGGCCGTCGTCGGACGTCGTGACCTCGACGGTGCGCTTCTCGACGTGCACGGTGATGCCGATGCCCTCGACGGACCTGCGCAGGATCACCCCTGCGGGATCGTCGAGTTGCGCGTTCATCAGCGTCGGCCCGGAATGGACGACGTCGACGGTCAGTCCACGGTTCTGCAGGCCGCGGGCGGCCTCGAGCCCGAGCAGTCCACCCCCGATCACCACGGCCCTGGTGCGGTGCGCGGCTTCGGCGATCATGCCGACGCAGTCGTCGAGGGTCCGGAAGCCGAAGACGCCGTCGGTCAGGGTCTTGTCATCGGCCCAAAGGCCCTTCATCGGCGGGAAGAACGACCGGCTGCCGGTTGCCAGGATCAGCCGGTCGTAGCGCTCGGCGGCGCCGTCGTCGGAGTACGCGATGCGGGCGAACGGGTCGATGCGCACCACGCGGACACCCGCGCGCAGATCGATGTCGTTCTCGCCGTACCAGTCGACCTGGTTGAGGTAGATCTCTGCCGGATCATCGCTGCCCGCAAGCACGTTGGACAGCAGGATGCGGTTGTAGTTGCCGTACGGCTCGTCGCCGAACACGGTGATGTCGAACAGCTCCGACCCGCCACGCGCCAGGATCTCCTCGACGGCACGGATTCCCGCCATCCCGTTGCCCACCACGACGAGCTTCTCGGGGGCGCTCTGCGTCACTGGACCTCCACCAGACCGAGGTCGACGATCACCGTTCCGCTGCTCCCGCTGGGGGCGGCGACGAAGAGTTCCAGGACGGTGTCGGCCAGCAGGTCCTCGACCACCCGCAGCGCGACGTGAGTGGCGCCGTTGGCTGCGATGGGGAAGTACCGCATCGGCTTGCCGTCCCGGAACAGCACGACGGTGATCATGTCCGACGTCGAGTTGCCGCCGCGGAAGTACACCGGTTGGGTGGTGGAGCCAGCAGGGACGGTGTAGCGCAGGGATTCGTCGATCAGCGACGGCTTGGCCAAGCCGTTGCCCTCGAAGTCGAAGGGGCCCTGCAGGAAGACCGGTGTGCTGCCGTCGCTCATCTGGCGAAATTAGGTCCGGTTTGTTTCGGCAAGGTTTCGTCGGCGCTTCCGTCGTGAATAACAGTGCCTCACCCACCCCGCCCGAGACGTGTGAGGCACTGTTGACACAGTCGATACGGCTGGGCAACGGATGCGGAACGGCTTGGCCGTAAACCTGATTCAACACCTGCCGAGGAGAATCAGTCATGCAGCTGCGCCGCGACCGCAACATCGAGCACTGGGATGCCGAAGACGTCGACGCCTGGGAAGGACGGGGCGAAACCACCCCGGGAAGGGACGTGGCGAAGCGCAACCTGATCTGGTCGATCGTCGCCGAGCACGTCGGTTTCTCGATCTGGTCGATCTGGTCGGTGATGGTGCTGTTCATGCCGCAGACCGTCTACCACATCGACGCCGCTGGGAAGTTCTACCTGGTGGCGATGCCGACGCTCGTCGGCGCCTTCATGCGGATCCCGTACACCATCGCCCCTGCCCGCTTCGGCGGGCGCAACTGGACCATCGTCAGCGCCCTGCTGCTGCTGATCCCGACCCTGCTGACGTGGTACGTGATGACGCAGCCCGCAACGTCGTACACGACGTTCATGGTGGTGGCCGCGCTCGCAGGCCTCGGCGGCGGCAACTTCGCGTCGTCGATGACCAACATCAACGCGTTCTACCCGCAGCGTCTCAAGGGCTGGGCGCTTGGCCTCAACGCGGGCGGTGGCAACATCGGCGTCCCGGTCATTCAGCTCATCGGGCTGTTCGTGATTGCCGCGATCAGCAACACCGCACCCGAAATCGTCTGTGCCGTATACCTCGTCGCAATCGCCATCGCGGCGCTCGGTGCCGCGTTCTTCATGGACAACCTGCGCAACCAGCGCTCGAACCTGGGCGCCATGGCCGAGGCGCTGCGATACAAGCACTCGTGGGTGATGAGCTTTCTCTACATCGGCACGTTCGGGTCGTTCATCGGCTTCAGCTTCGCCTTCGGTCAGGTCATGCAGATCAACTACCTGGCGGGCGGCGACAATGCCGCACAGGCCTCGTTGCACGCCGCGCAGATCGCCTTCATCGGACCTCTGCTCGGCTCCATCACGCGGCCGTTCGGCGGCAAGCTCGCCGACCGGGTCGGCGGCGGCAGAGTCACGCTCTACGTGTTCGTCGCGATGATCTTCGCCGCAGGCATTCTGGTGGTGGCAGGCGTGCTCGACGACCGGATGGCCGGCGCCCCGAGCGGTGGCCAGATGGCCGGCTACGTCGTGGGTTTCATCCTGCTGTTCATCCTGTCCGGCACCGGAAACGGGTCCACCTACAAGATGATCCCGTCGATCTTCGAGGCCAAGGCGCAGGGCAAGGAAGGCTGGAGCCGCGAGGAGAAGGCGGTGTGGTCGCGCAGCATGTCGGGCGCGCTGATCGGATTCGCCGGAGCCGCGGGCGCACTGGGTGGCGTGTTCATCAACATCGTGCTCCGGGCCTCGTACGTGGGTGACGCCAAGTCCGCCACCAACGCCTTCTGGGTCTTCCTCGGCTTCTACGTGGTGTGCGCGATCACCACGTGGTTCGTCTTCCTGCGGATGAAGACTCATCTGCACGCGGGTGAGCACATCGGCAGGACGCCCGAACCCGTCGGCGCCGGATAGCCGATGGAGACGTCCGACGAGCAGGGCACGGTGACGCGCACCTCTTGTTCGTACTGCGGTGTCGGATGCGGCATCACGGTACAGACGCGGCCCGACCCCGAGACGGGGCTGCCGGTGATCGCCCGGGTGGCGGGGGACAAGCTGCACCCCACCAACTTCGGTCGACTGTGCACCAAGGGCGCCACACACGCCGAGATGATGCGCGCCGACGAGGGACGGATGACGTCGGCCCTGCTGCGGCCTGCGCGCGGTGAGGAGCCGGTTCCCGTCCAGGTGGACGAGGCCATCGCCGAGGCGGCCCGCCGGCTGCGGACGATCGTCGACGAACACGGGCCGGACGCGGTAGCCATGTACGTCTCGGGGCAGATGTCGCTCGAAGCCCAGTACGTGGCAACGAAGTTGGCAAAGGGCTTTCTGCGGACGATCCATCTGGAGTCGAACTCACGGCTCTGCATGGCCAGTGCGGGCACCGGCTACAAGCAGTCGTTGGGGGCGGACGGCCCGCCGGGGTCCTACACCGACTTCGACGCATGCGACCTGTTCTTCGTCATCGGGTCCAACATGGCGGACTGCCATCCGATTCTGTTCCTGCGCATGGCCGACGGACTCAAGGCGGGCGCCAAGCTCATCGTCGTCGACCCTCGCCGCACCACCACGGCGGAGCGGGCCGACCTGTTCATGCAGATCAAGCCTGGCACCGACCTGGCGCTCCTCAACGGGCTGCTGTACCTGTTGGTGCAGAGCGGCGCGATCGACGCCGAATTCATCGCGGCGCACACCGAGGGTTGGGACGCGATGCCTGCCTTCCTCGCCGATTACCCGCCGCAGCGGGTGGCCGAGCTCACCGGGATATCCGAGGCCGACATCCGCACTGCCGCAGCGATGATCGCCGAGGCCGGGAATTGGATGACGTGCTGGACGATGGGTCTCAACCAGAGCACCCACGGAACGTGGAACACCAACGCCATCTGCAACCTTCACCTGGCGACCGGCGCCATCTGCAGGCCGGGCAGCGGGCCCATGTCGTTGACGGGGCAGCCGAATGCCATGGGTGGGCGCGAGATGGGCTACATGGGGCCGGGTCTTCCCGGTCAGCGCGCCGTGGTGTCGGCCGATGACCGTGCGTTCGTCGAAGGGAAGTGGAAGCTGCAGCCCGGCACCATCCGGACCGACGTCGGGCCGGGAACCATCGACATGTTCAAGCGGATGGCCGACGGCGACATCAAGGCGTGCTGGATCATCTGCACCAATCCCGTTGCCACCATCGCCAACCGCAAGACCGTCATCACGGGCCTCGAGGCCGCCGAACTCGTCATCACCCAGGACGCCTACGGCGATACCGCCACCAACCGCTATGCAGACATCGTGCTGCCCGCCGCGCTGTGGGCCGAATCCGAATACGTCATGGTGAACTCGGACCGCAACCTGACCCTGCTGCCACAGTCGATTCCGCCAACGGGGCAGTCCCGCCCCGACTGGCAACTGATCTGCCAGGTGGCCGCCGAGCTCGGCTTCGGCGAACACTTCGACTACGAGTCCAGCGAGCAGATCTTCGACGAGCTGCGCCAATTCACCAATCTGAGAACGGGTTACGACCTGCGGGGCGCCACCTACGACCGGCTCCGCGAAACGCCGCTGCAATGGCCGGTCCCGCCCGCTGATCTGCCGGGTGGCGCCGACGACCGCCACCCGATTCGCTACCTCAACGACGGTGTGAGCCAGGAGCTGTTCACCGACGCCGATGGGCACCGACCCCGGCTTGCCTTTCCCACCCCGTCGCGGCGCGCGATCTTTCACCCCCGCCCGCACATGGATCCCCGTGAACTACCCGACGACGACTATCCGATGGTGCTCAATACCGGTCGCCTGCAACATCAGTGGCACACGATGACCAAGACCGGGAGGGTGGCAAAGCTCAACGGGCTCGACTCAGGGCCGTTCGTGGAGATTCATCCGGACGACGCAGCGGCACAGGGCATCGTCGAGGGCCAGGCCGTGGAACTGGCCTCGCGGCGGGGCCGGGCGGTGCTGGCGGCGGTGGTGAGCGACCGGGTGCGACCTGGCAATTGCTTCGTACCGTTCCACTGGAACGACGAGCACGGCGAGTACCTGGCCATCAACGCCGTCACCAGCGACGCCGTCGACCCCGATTCCCTTCAGCCCGAGTTCAAGGCCTGCGCGGTCAGCGTGCGTCCAGCGGGACCGGTTCCGGTGCCACGGGAGCTCGCGCCCGCGACGATGAATGCGATCTCCTCGACGCTCGGGCTCGACGGTCTCGAGCCGCCCGATCTCGACGACGTCGAGAAGCTATACCTGGCAGGCTTCTTCAGAGCGTTGCCCCCAGACGTGCACGGAGTTCCTTTGCTGCCCGACGAAGCTCCGGTCGGCAGGGCGGTGCGACACTACGTCGACGGCATGCTCGCAGGAAGGTATTCCCGTACCGGGGCGGCCGGTGTGGCGGATTCGATTGCCGGACCGGTGCGGCTGGTGGTCTGGGCCTCGCAGACCGGCAACGCCGAGGAGTTCGCGGCACGGGTGGGCGAGCGGCTCGGCACGGCGGGCGCGCCCGCGCGGGTGTTGAACATGGACTCCTGTCAGCTCTCCGATCTCGCCGGGGCCCGCGACGTTCTGGTGGTGACCAGTACCTTCGGCGACGGCGGACCGCCCGACAACGGCGCAGCCTTCTGGACCCGGCTGGCGTCGGCCGACGCCCCAGCGCTGGACGGGATGCGCTACGCGGTGCTCGGCATCGGGGACCGGTCCTACGACGACTTCTGCGGCTACGCAAAGTCCTTGGACGCCCGGCTGGCCGAGCTGGGCGCCACCAAACTGGTCGAACGCATCGAATGCGAGGCCTACGACGACGAACCGATGGCGCGGTGGGTCGACGAGGTGACCACACTCGTCGGCGTCGACGCAGTCGACACGGCACCCGCGGTCCCGCCGTCGACGCGAAACCGGACCGCCGAACCGTTCACCCGCAACAGCCCGATCGAGGCTCCCCTGAGCCGCAACACCGTGCTGACGGCGCCCGGCTCGGCAAAGGAGGTGCGCCAGTTCGGGTTCGACATCTCCGAGCATGCGGTCAGGTATTCGGTCGGAGACGCGTTGGGGGTGTTCGCCACCAACAGCGAGCAGATGGTGACGAAATGGCTTGCGGCCACCGGACTGTCCGCAGACGATGCGATAGAGGTCGACGGAACGGACATGCGTCTCGGTGATGCGCTCGTGTCGCACTACGACATCTGCCGCGTCACCCCGAGCCTGTTGGACTTCGTGACCGAGGCCAACGATGCGGCCGGATCGCTGAGAACCCTGCGCCGCAACCGCTCTGGGCTGGACGAGTGGCTCAGGGGTCGCAATGGCGTGGACGTCGTCACGGAATTCGGCGTTCGCGCCGAGGTGGAGCAGTGGCGCGATGCCCTGGTCCGGCTGACTCCGCGGTCCTACTCGATCTCCAGTAGCCCGTTGGTGAGCCCCAACGAAGTGCAGTTGACGGTGTCGATCGTCCGCTACGCGGGCAGCGACGGCAATGAGCGTGGGGGAGTGTGTTCCACGTTTCTCGCCGACCGGGCGGCCGAGGCACCGGTACCCGTCTTCCTGCAGCCGTCCCCACACTTCCGGCCGCCCGAGGACGGTTCCGTTCCGATGATCATGGTCGGCCCAGGGACGGGCGTCGCACCGTTCCGCGGATTTCTGCAGGAGCGCCGCGCGCTCGGTCATCGCGGCAACAACTGGTTGTTCTTCGGTGACCGGCACCGTGCCGAGAACTTCTATTACCGAGACGATTTGGAGGACATGGTCAGCGACGGTCTGCTCAACAGGCTCGACCTGGCCTTCTCGAGGGACCAGCCGCAGCGGGTGTACGTCCAGCACAAGATGCTGGACTACGGCGCAGACGTCTGGCGCTGGCTGGAGGACGGCGCGCACTTCTACGTGTGCGGTGACGCAGCCCGAATGGCCAAGGACGTCGACGAGGCACTGACCGCCGTCATCCGCGAGCACGGCGGGATGTCCGCGGAGCGGGCCCACGACTACAAGCGGGAGTTGGTCGCCACCAAGCGGTACGTGCGCGACGTGTACTGAGCGTCCGCACGGGTGTCCGCGCCGGGGTGTAGCTTCGCGACATGGCCGCCCCCACCCTGAACGTCACACTGCCCGGCCGTCTTGGCGACCCGACCATGGAACTGCGCTCGGATCCGCGGGCCGATCCTCGCATGGTTGCGGCGTTGGCTCCGTTCGGGCTCGATGCGCGGGCTGCCGAACTGGCGGTGACGAGACAGTCACCGCTGGAGGAACTGCTGGCGGTCGCGTCGGCGACCGAGCAGGCCTTCGACGGACTGTTCGGTGCACTGCTCGCGGACGCTCCGCAGCCGCACGGTGTCGAGACGCGGATCCTCACCATCAAGGGCATCGACGGAAACGACGTCAGGCTGTACGTCCACCGGCCGATGGGCGTGTCCGCTCCGCTGCCGGGGCTGCTGCATCTGCACGGTGGCGGGATGGCGATCCTGACCGCGGCCGACCAGTCCGCTGCCCTGTGGCGCGGCCACCTGGCTGCGCAGGGCTGCGTGGTCGTCGGCGTGGAGTTTCGGAACTCGGGCGGGGCCCTCGGCCCGCATCCGTTCCCCGCCGGCCTCGACGACTGTGCCAGCGCACTGGACTGGATGCACGGTCAGCGCGAGGGGCTCGGCGTGACGTCCATCGTCGTCACAGGAGAGTCCGGCGGAGGCAACCTCTCGCTGGCGACGGCCCTGAAGGCGAAGCGGGACGGTCGTTTGGACCGCATCGACGGGGTCTACGCGCAGGTGCCGTTCATCTACGGTGCTTACGACGCCCCCAACCCCGCTCTGGCGTCCCTCGTCGAGAACGAGGGCTACATCCTCACCCCATCGGTCATGACGCTCATGGCGGCGCTGTACGACCCCAACGGTGAACACACCACCAATCCGCTTGCCTGGCCGTACTACGCAGCCGAAGAGGATCTCCGCGGCCTGCCGCCGCACGTCGTGACGACCGACGAGGTCGACCCGTTGCGGGACGAGGGGCTGGCCTACCTGAGGGCGCTGCAGCGGGCCGGGGTGAACGCCACCGGTCACACCTACAACGGCGTCGGTCACGCCTGCGAGGAGCTTCTGGCGGCGTCCGTGCCTGCGCTGTTCAACCGCGCGCTGCGCGATGTCGCGGACTTTGCACGCAGTGTGAGTTGAAGAGTGTCCGAGGGGGGACTTGAACCCCCACGCCCATTAATAGGGCACTAGCACCTCAAGCTAGCGCGTCTGCCATTCCGCCACTCGGACAAGAGCGCCTAAGGCTAACGGATACCGGTGCCGAGGCCAAAACCCGGTGGGCGTGCAATGGTACGAATGGTGACTGTGACTGATCTTCCCCAGGCTAGCGACGAGGTCGTCGAACTCGTCAGCACGCTGATTCGGTTCGACACCTCCAACACCGGCGAGCTCGAGACCACCGCGGGCGAGGAGGAGTGCGCCCGCTGGGTAGCCCAGCAGCTCGAAGAAGTCGGCTACCGGACCGAGTACGTCGAGTCCGGCGCGCCAGGCCGCGGGAACGTCTTCGCCCGACTGCCCGGCGCCGACCCCAGCCGCGGTGCGCTGCTCATCCATGGCCACCTCGACGTGGTGCCCGCCGTGGCCGCCGACTGGAGCGTGCACCCGTTCTCGGGAGCAGTCTCCGACGGTTACGTCTGGGGGCGCGGCGCGATCGACATGAAGAACATGATCGGCATGATGGTCGCCGTCGCGCGGTACTTCAAGCGAGCCGGGATCGTGCCGCCGCGGGACCTGGTGTTCGCCTTCGTCGCCGACGAGGAAGCAGGCGGAAAGTACGGCTGCGGATGGCTGGTCGAGAACCGGCCCGATCTGTTCGAGGGCATCACCGAGGCCATCGGCGAGGTCGGCGGCTTCTCGCTGACGGTGCCGCGCGGCGATGGTGGGGAGAAGCGGCTCTACCTCATCGAAACGGCCGAGAAGGGCATGCAGTGGATGCGCCTCACCGCCCACGGTCGGGCCGGGCACGGCTCGTTCGTGCACGACGAAAATGCCGTCACCACCCTTGCGGGAGCCGTCGCGCGGCTTGGCGCCCATCGGTTTCCGCTGGTGCTGACCGACCCGGTCGCGCAGTTCCTGACCGCCGTCGGCGAGGAGACCGGGCACGCCTTCGACGCGGATTCGCCCGACCTGGACGGGACCATCGCCAAGCTGGGGCCGATCGGCCGCATCGTCGGCGCCACGATGCGCGACTCGGCAAACCCGACGATGCTCAAGGCCGGATACAAGGCCAATGTCATCCCTGGCACCGCCGAGGCCACGGTGGACTGCCGGGTGCTGCCCGGGCGGCTTGCCGAGTTCGAGGCGACGATCGACGAGCTGATCGGCCCCGACGTCACCCGCGAGTGGATCACCTCGCTGCCGGCATACGAGACGACGTTCGACGGCGACCTGGTGGATGCCATGAACGCCGCGCTGTTGACGGTGGACCCCGACGCGCGCATCGTGCCCTACATGTTGTCCGGTGGAACTGATGCGAAACACTTTGCCCGCCTTGGTATTCGCTGCTTCGGCTTCATTCCGCTGCGGCTGCCGCCCGAACTGGACTTCGCGGCCTTGTTCCACGGAGTCGACGAGCGGGTACCCGTCGAGTCGCTGACGTTCGGGACAGCGGTTCTCGAACACTTCCTGCTGCACTGCTGATTCACCACTGCCAGATCAACCGAGAGGACCCAATGAGCACCCCGTACGACAACCTTCCGAAGCTGCCCAGCTTCACCCTGACCTCCGAGTCGGTCACCGACGGCAAGCCACTGGACAACGACCAGGTGAGCGGCATCATGGGCGCAGGCGGATCGGACGTCTCGCCACAACTGAGCTGGTCGGGCTTCCCCGAGACCACGCGCAGCTTCGCGGTGACGGTCTATGACCCCGATGCCCCAACGGGTTCGGGGTTCTGGCACTGGGCGGTGGCCAACCTGCCCGCCACGGTGACGGATCTGCCCGCAGGCGTCGGCGACGGCAGCCAGAGCGGATTTCCCGGTGACGCCATCACCCTGGCCAACGACGCAAGCCTGAAGCGTTACATCGGGGCCGCACCGCCACCGGGGCACGGTGCGCACCGCTACTACATCGCCGTGCACGCCGTCGACGTCGAGAAGCTCGACCTGCCGGAAGGGGCGACGCCGGCCTACCTCGGGTTCAACCTGTTCAGCCACGCGATCGCCCGTGCCGTCATCCACGGCACCCACGAGCAGAAATAGTCACCGATCCGGCAGCGGCCCACACCGTACGTCGAAACGCTCCCGCACCATGTCGAGGGCCCGCGCCGCACGATCGCGCGAGCGGCGGTGCGTGAGCACGAATTTGGCCAGACTCGGCAATCGACGATGCAGCGGGTACCAGGCGTCGAAGTCGAGGCCGTTGTCGGTGAACACCTGCCTCGGGACGCTGTCGTAGATGAGGCTCAGGTTGTGCTGGACGAGCGTGAAGAGGGCATACGGAAACACCACGCTCGACTTCTCCCGCAATTCCTGAAGATCCAATTCGTACAGTGGGACATTCCCGATCGCGTCGAGGAACGCGAGGTGGGCCATGAAGTAACCCTGGAACGCAGGCAGGTGCAGGGTTGCCGACCGCGGCTGGATCGAGACC
>NZ_JBOGDD010000630.1:0-2682 GCF_050701675.1 Mycobacterium sp.
CTCCGACATGCGCGGCGTCAGGTCGGCCACCGTCGCGGCGAACCGGTTGACCGCTGCGCCGACCGCCAGCGGCTGTGGGCGGTAGTTGAGCAGCCACCGGCCGGCGCGATCGATCAGGCGGCGCAGATCCAGCGTCATCCGATCCGTCGTCGCCACCGGGACTCCGGCCTCGCCTGCCGCCCTGATCTGTCGCCACACCTCGCCAACGCCGAAGATCTCGTCGGTGGCGACGAAGCAGCGCACCGCGTCGACCGGCCGGACGCCGACGTCCTCGGTGATGCGGTAGGCGTAGCTGATGCCTGCGGTGTCGACGAGGTCGTTCACCAGCATCGTCGTGACGATCTCACGACGCAGCTGGTGGGTCCGGATCTCACTACCGAAGCGGTCCCGCAGCTGGTGTGGGAAGTATTCGGGCAACCGGGCCGCGAAGACTTCCTGATCGGGCAGCTCGCCGGCGAGGAGTTCGTCCTTGAGCGCGAGTTTGACGTAGGCCATCAGAGTCGACAGTTCGGGTGACGTCAGGCCCAGCCCGGCCTCGGTGCGCCTGCGGATCTCCTTCTCCGCCGGTAACGCCTCCAATTCCCGATTGAGGCCTTGGTCGGCGACCAACGCCCGGATCTGACGGGCGTGCACCGGCAGAAGTCCCACGGCGTTGGCACGGCTGGTGCCCAGCAGGTCGTTCTGCGCGGCGTTGTCCTCCAGGACGAGCGCCCCGACCTCCTCGGTCATCGACATCAGCAGGCCGGTGCGCTCGTCGGCGCTCACCTGACCCCCGGTGACGAGGGAGTCGACGAGGATCTTGATGTTGACCTCGTGGTCGGAGCAGTCGACGCCCGCGGAGTTGTCCAGTGCGTCGGTGTTCACGTGCCCGCCGTTGAGTTCGAACTCGATGCGACCGCGCTGCGTGACACCGAGGTTGCCGCCCTCGCCGATCACCTTGGCGCGCACGGCGCTTCCGTTGACCCGCACCGCGTCGTTGGCGCGGTCACCGACGTCGGCGTCGGATTCCGACTCCGCTTTGACGTAGGTCCCGATGCCGCCGTTCCAGAACAGGTCCACCGGGGCCTGCAGGATCGACCTCATCAGGGCCGGAGGTGTCATCTCCTCGACGTCGTCGGCCAGCCCGAGCGCGGTGCGGACCTGCGGGCTGATCGGGATCGACTTGTGCTCCCGGCTGTAGACGCCGCCACCGGAGCTGATCAGGGTGCGGTCGTAGTCATCCCAGCTGGAGCGCGGCAGCTCGAACATCCGGCTGCGTTCGACCCAGGAGGTCGCCGCATCGGGGGTGGGGTCCAAGAAGACGTGGCGGTGGTCGAACGCCGCGACCAGCCGAATGTGCTTGGACAGCAACATGCCGTTGCCGAACACGTCACCGCTCATGTCGCCGACCCCGACCACCGTGAAGTCTTCGGTCTGGGTGTCGACGCCGATCTCACGGAAGTGCCGCTTGACCGATTCCCACGCGCCCTTGGCGGTGATGCCCATCGCCTTGTGGTCGTAGCCCACGGATCCGCCGGAGGCGAACGCGTCGCCCAGCCAGAAGCCGTAGGACTTGGCGACGTCGTTGGCGATGTCCGAGAACGTCGCGGTGCCCTTGTCGGCGGCGACCACGAGGTAGGCGTCGTCACCGTCGCGGCGAACGACACCTTCGGGTGGGGTGACGACACCGGTTGCGGTGTCGACGTTGTCGGTGACGTCGAGCAGGCCGGAGATGAACAGTCGGTAGCAGGCGATGCCCTCGGTGCGTAGCGCGTCGCGGTCGGCGGCGGCCTCGCCGGTCGGGGTGGGCGGGTTCTTGAGGACGAAACCGCCCTTCGCGCCGACGGGCACGATCACGGCGTTCTTCACCGCCTGCGCCTTGACCAGGCCCAGGATCTCGGTGCGGAAGTCCTCGCGCCGGTCCGACCAGCGGAGACCGCCGCGCGCCACGAAGCCGAACCGCAGATGCACCCCCTCGACCCGAGGCGAATACACGAAGATCTCGAATCTCGGTCGGGGCAATGGCAATTCGTCGATCAGACCGGCATTCATCTTGATCGCCAGGACGCCCTGGCTGCGGGCTGAATCGGGTCCGGTGACGAAGTAGTTGGTGCGCAGCGTCGCCTGGATCATCGAGGCGAATGCCCGCAGGACCCGATCGGTGTCGAGGCTGACCAACGCGTCGATGCCTTGCGCGACGGCGACGGCAGCCGCCGATGCGTCGCGCTTCTTGCCCGATTCCGACTGCGCGTCCTCCGGATCGAATAGCGCCTCGAAGAGCTCGACCAGCGCTCGCGCAGTGCCCGCGTTGTCGTTGACGACCGTCTCGATGTGTGACTGACCGTAGGGAAATCCTCCCTGCCGCAGGTACTTTGCGTAACTACGCAGCACCGTGACCTGTTGCCAGGTGAGCCCCGCCCGCATCACCAGCTCGTTGAAGCGGTCGATCTCGACCCGGCCGTGCCAGATCGCGGTGACCGCATCGGCGAACCGCATCGCGGTGGCTTCGCGCTGGGCGGGGTCCTGTTCCTCCCGAATCGAGTGGTGTGGCGAGATCTTGAACTGATAGATCCAGACCGGCATGCCGTCTGCCCTGGTGACGGTGAACGGGCGTTCCTCGAGGACGACCACGCCCATGCACTGCAGCATCGGAAGCAGAACGCTCAGGGACGCCGACCGGCCTGCGAGGTACCACGTGAGGTT
>NZ_JBOGDD010000631.1:0-1558 GCF_050701675.1 Mycobacterium sp.
TACCAGCAGAGCCAGCAGGGCAGCACCGTCACCGTGCGGGCGCGCGTCCGCACCGCCGACGGCACCATCATCGAGGACACCCAGAGCGTCGTGCTGCCCGACACCCGGCCGGCGACGCCGACCGCGACGCAGGCGACGGCGACGGTGACCGCGACGGGGACCCATACGGGCACGCCGACGCCGACCGTCACCGGCACCCTGCCGGCGACCAGTACGGCCTCGCCCACCGCCACGCCGACGCTGGCGGCGGCCTCGGTACAGTTCGTCACCGCCCAGCCCAGCGCGATCGGCGTGCGCGCCTCGGGTCTCACCGAACAGTCGGTGCTGACCTTCCGGGTCACCGACTCCGGCGCCGGCCCGGCGCGCAACCTGCCGGTGACCTTCGCCATCACCGCCGTCGGCGGCGAGTCGGTCTCGCCGGTCATGGCCATCACCGACGCCAACGGCCAGGTCACCACCACGCTGACCAGCGGCACCCGCACCACCTCGGTGCAGGTGATCGCCCGGGTCGATGCCAACAACGACGGCACGCCCGATCTCTTCGCTCAATCGACCGCGGTCAACATCCTCGGCGCGCCGCCGGCCCAGACGCGCTTCAGCGTCCGGCCGGAACAGCTCAACGTCGCCGGCCGCGTGCGCTTCGGCCTCGAGGACGAGGTCTCGGCCTTCGTCAACGATCGCTTCGGCAACGCCGTCCCGCCGGGCACCGCGGTGAGCTTCGTCACCAACGGTGCCAGCATCGTCGATCCGACCACGACCGGGACCAACGGTGTGGCGACGGCGACCCTGATCACCGAAGGGCAGGTGCCGCCGACCGGTATCGTCTCCATCATCGGCTTCACCCGCGGCGAAGAGGGCTTCCTCGACAACAACGGCAGCGGCGTCTTCGATGCCGGCGACACGGTCTCCACCGACAACGTGGCCGAGCCCTTCGCCGACTTCCGCCCACTGCCGCCGAGCGACTTCTCCTGCATCCTCCCGTCGCCCAGCCCGTACTGCAACTTTGCCTTCGATCCGGGCACCTTCTTCGAGCTCTTCATCGACACCGGCGCGCTCAACGGCGTGTGGGACACGCAGGGCACCTCGGGCGCCTGGGACGACGACATCCTGGTCTTCGATACGACCACGGTGACGTTCTCCGGCCCGACCCAGCTGCCGGTCGCCAGCCCGTCCGTCTTCGACATCCCGGACGGCGGCGCGCAGAGTTTCGAACTGCTGGTGCACGACGACCTGGTCAACCCGCTGGTCGGCGGCTCGACGATCTCGATCGTCTCCAACGTCGGCACGATCATCAACGGCGACATCACCATCCCCGACGGCCAGTCGTTCAACCAGCTGGTCGACGGCCTGACCCGCTTCCACTTCACCCTGCTCGACGACCAGCCGGGCATGGGCGATACCGATCAACAGGTGCGCATCACCGTCGAGGTGACGTCGGAGAACGGCGACGTCGCCCTCATCGCCGCCCAGGGCATCCTGCGCCGCCCGCCGGCGACGCCGACCCCGGTGGCGACGGCCACCCCGGCCCCGTAATCGCACCGCCGGCCCGGTGCGAGGC
>NZ_JBOGDD010000632.1:0-8177 GCF_050701675.1 Mycobacterium sp.
CTCTCCAGCCGGGCGAGGATACGGGTGACATAACCCGAGTCGAAGCCCAGGCGGTCGCGCAGCTCGCGGATCGTGACCGCTGCCGCACTGGCGATCTCGAACAGCACCCGCGACGCGTTGAGCGGACGGCCGGTGCCCAGGTATGACTCGTCGAGCACACCGACTCGTTGCGTGTAGGTGCGATTGAACCGCCGCAGGACGGAGGTGACACTCATGTCTCTGACTAAAGTCAGAGAATTTGAGTGGACAAGGCAGGTGCGTCGTCCTCGTTTCGGCTGGTGCGGTCGGCGCCTGCGGAGTGGATGAGGGCACCGCTGCGCTGAAGGGCTTTGATCGCGTCGTCGGTGCGGTGGAGCTCTTTGAGGATTTCCTGGTTGTGTTCGCCCTGGTGGGCTGGGAGTTGGTCGATGAGCGTGCCGTCGTGGTCGCTGAAGTGCCATGGTGGGGCCGGGATCGTGATGGCGCCGCCGTGGCGGTCGGACACGTCGCGGGTGGTGACCCAGGCCTTAGCCCATTCGGTGTCGTTGAACTCCTTGACGTCTCGCAGGCGCCCAGTGGCAATCTTGGCTTCGTCGAACTGGGCGTCGACGGATTCCATGGAGTCGAAGCTGTAGATCCAGTCCTGCACGATCGCGTGCAGAGTGTCGAAGTTCTGCCTGCGCAACTCGGGGGTGAGGAACCGCGGATCGTCGGCGAGATCGGGTCGGCGCATCGCGTGTAGGTAGAACGGGAAGCTGAGGCTGCCGACCAGGCTCATCGGCGCGACGAACTCGATGCCGTCCGCACTGATGAAGAACGGGCAGTCGGTGGCACCCAGGATGGGCGCCTCGGCACCGATGTCGTCCTCGGACAGGTCGTAGTGGATGCGTTCGTTGATCGACATCAGGACCGCGGCCATGGCGACGTCGACGTACTGGCCCTTTCCGGTGATCCTCCGTTGTTGCAGGGCGGCCAGTGCGGCGATGGTGGCGTGCAAACCGGCGTACACGTCGGCGTGGGACAGGGAGTCCGATCGACGGTCAGTGCCCTCGACACCGAACTGGCGCAGCGTGTTACCGGTGAATCCGGCCTCGGCCTGAATCGTCGGGGCATAGGCCATTCTGGTGCGCCACTGCCCTTCTTGGCCGTAACCGCTGATGGAGACGTAGACCACCCCGGGGTTTCGCGCCGCGACCGAGTCGTAGTCCAGTCCGAAAGCGGCGAGGGCGCCGGGGCGGAAGTTCTCGACGATCAGGTCGGCGGTGTCGCAGAGCTCGAGGACCACCTCACGGGCCTCGGGGACGTTGAGATCGATGCTCAGGTTGCGCTTGCCCGCGTTCTGTTGGGCGTAGTACCCGCTGATGTCGTCCTGACGTGGGAAGGCCAGACGGGTGATGTCACCCTGGGGGGGTTCGATTTTGATGACTTCTGCCCCGAGGTCGAGCAGGTGCTTGGTGCAGTGCGGGCCGGCCAGGACACGGGTGAAGTCCACGACGCGCACACCGTCGAGCGGCAAGGTCATCTCGCTACCGCCCTTCGAAGCGCGCGGCGCCGGGTCCATTGGCGGCTAGGGACGCCAATCCGTGCTTGAGATCTTCGGATCTCCAGATGCCTTGTTGCAGTTCACTCATGGCCTCGTCGGCAGCTTGGACGCCGTGGGCCACGGTGTGGGCGACGATGGCCTTGGTGGAGGCGTGCGCGACGGTCGGCCCGTTGGCGATCTCGTGAACGAGGGTGAGCGTGACGGCAGCGAGTTTGTCGTCGGGCACGACGCGATTGATGACGTTCCACCGCTCCAGGGTGCGGGCGTCATAGCGGCGCCCGAGGAGCACCATCTCCTTCGCTCGCGCAGCGCCGGCACGTTCGGTGGTGCGCTGGATGCCGCCCATCAGCGGGTTGAGCCCGAGGGTGGCCTCGACGAAGCCGAGCTTGGCCGATTCGCTTGCCACGATCAGATCACACGCCAGCGCAATCTCCAGCCCGCCACCGATGCACACGCCGTGGACCGCCGCGACGATCGGGATGGGCAGCGAGTCGAAGGTGTCCAACACGTCGACCAGGTCGACGTCGGGTGCCACGCCGCGCTCGGCGCTCTCGAACAATGCGACGTCGGCGCCGGCGCAGAAGTTGCGCAGGCTACTGCGCAACAGCACGGCGCGCGCGTGCTGCTCCCCGGCCCAGCGCAGACCGTCGAGCAGTGCGGCGATCAGCGCCGTGCCGAGGAAGTTGTGCGGGGCATGTTGCATGGTCAGCACGGCGACGTGGCCGTCCATCTCCCGTGCGACGGGTGAGGAAGTCCTGTCCGGAGCGTGCACGACGGGGATCGTTCCTGCGACCGGGTCCGCGATGTCTGCACTCATTGTCATCTCCATACTATGTCGGCCGGCATATATAGCAACAGTACAAACTGTAGGCTCCGATTCAGCTGACGTCAACAAATATGTATGATGGGCGACATGCCAAAGAAGACCGACAGTAAGCAGCGGATGATCTCCGCTGCGCGGCGACTCTTCCGGGAACACGGCTACCACGGCACTGCGCTCTCGGAGGTCATCACCGAGAGTGCCGCACCGCGTGGCTCGCTGTACTTCCACTTCCCGGGCGGCAAGGAAGAGCTAGCTACCGAGGTCGCCCTGCTGCACGCCGCCGAGGCCATCGCCCACGTCAACCGCGTCGCCGGCGCGACCGACACGCCAGCCGAGCTGATCGCCGGCTTCATGGGCAGATTCCGCGACGAACTCGTCGCGAGCGATTACCGGGAGGGCTGCGCGATGGCCCCAATCGTCATCGAAACCACGCCGTCGTCGGCCCCCCTCAGTGACGTCTCCCGTCGCGCCTTCGCCGACGTCATCGCCGTGCTCGCTGCCCGTCTAACCGACAAGGACGTGCCGAGTGACCGTGCGACCGTCCTGGCCACCAACACCGTCACTGCCATGGAGGGTGCGCTGATCCTGGCCCGGGTACTGCGCAACACCGAGCCCTTCGACGGGGCCATCGCCACTCTGTCGGCCAGCGCCGCCGCTGTCGTCGCCCACTGACCCCGCACGTCCACCGCGACCCGAAGGACCCACCATGACGACGACCACTGCCGACGACCTACGGACCACCATCATCGGGACGTGGACACTCGTGTCCTACGAAAGCACCGCGGTCGACGGATCCGATCTGCACTACCCCCTGGGTTCCGATGCCCGCGGAATCATCATGTACACCGCCGACGGCTACATGTCCGCGCAGATCATGCGGGCCGGGCGCGATCCGTTTGGAAGTGGCGATCCGCATCTGGCCAACGACGGTGAATTTGCCTCGGCGGCAAGGGGATATCTCTCCTATACCGGGCCCTACACCGTCCTCGACGGTGGGTTGATCGCACACCACGTCGAAGTCAGCCTGCTGCCGAACTGGGTCGGCGGCACACAGTACCGCGCCGCCCACCTCGACGATTCCCACTTGGAACTCGCCCCGTCGGCACCCATTGAGCTCGACGGCGGGTTGCGAAACGCAAGGCTTGTTTGGCGCCGCGCACGCACATAGGGCGGGCGCCGCAACGCCTTCCGACCAGCAGCTCGGGTCACCTCGTCGACGCGCGCGGGGTCGCCCACGTGGCGTCGCGCCCAGGGTCGTCGAACGCATCCCGATTGCTGACGGCGAATTCTTCGACGCTGCTGAGGTGCTGAATGAGAAAGGGTGCAGCGCCTTGCACTTCGAGCGCGCGAGCGAATTCGGGTATGCCCACCGGTTCGTAGGCCACCTGAATATTCAGCGTCTTCCCCATCTTCGCGGCGATCTGATCGTGGTTCAACTCGACCGGCCCGGCGAGCGGATAGATCTGGCGATCGTGCGGGCCAGGGTTGGTCAAGATGGCGGTGATGACGCGAGCTTGATCGGCGGCCGCGATGGGAGCGTGACGACCATCGGCGAACGGCAATCGCAGCGTCCCCTGAGAATCGCGGCGCGACCACTGAAAGATGAGCCACTCGGCGAAGAGCGTTGGACGTAGGTGGGTGGTGATCATCGAGGTGCGGTCCCACAACCGCTCGCCGAGCCAGTGCTATTGAGCCGCATGGCTCTTCGCGTCTCTCCTGGCCGAGATCTGGGACATGTTGACGACGGAGCGCACGCCGGCCTCGCTGGCCGCTTGCGCGAACTTGGAGGTGGCCTCCAACAAGGCGCCCGGGGAGATGGGATAGCAGAAGTACGCTGCCGTCACCCCGGCCACCACCGAACTCACCGCGCCGAAGTCCAACAGATCACCCTCGACGACTTCGGCGCCGAGTTCGGCCAGGCGCTGCGAGCGCTCGTCGTGGCGATGCACCAGCGCCCTGACCCGGAGGCCTCTTTCACGCAATAGTTCCACCGCGTGTACGCCGGTCTTCCCGGTGGCCGAGGCGATCAGGTAGAGATCCGATGGCGCGCTCAACGGGACGCGCCGTCGAACGTGAACAGCACTTTCCCCGAGCGCTGGGGCTGCCGCGCTTGCTTGAACGCATCCCGGAAGTCGGCCAGCGGGTAAGTAGCGGCGACGCCGGCGGAGATGACGCCGCTGCGCACGAGTCCTTCGAGTTTCCGGTAGGTGGAGAGGATTTCGGCGCGCGGCGCACTGCGGACCCAGTTGATCAGCCAATACCCCCGCAGACCCAACTCGCGGTAGACGAGGTCACCGGACTGCACGGCCACCGGGGTTCGGGTGAGCGAGGAGTAACTGACCACCTGGCCACCGAACTCGAGCGCGTGGGCCAAGTCGCCGGCCACCGTTCCGCCGACGCCGTCGAGCACGAGGCGAAGGCTCGCCCCTCCGAGTGCATCGGCGATGCGGTCCTTGAGGTCGTCGCCGTCGACGAGGACCAGATCCGCACCGAGAGCGCGAAGTTCCGCCACGGTGTCCTCTCGCCGCACGACGCTCAAGGTCTTCGCGCCGAAGTGGCGGGCCAGCGCGATCACGTACTTACCGACCGCGGAGTTGCCCATGTCCTGACCGACCCAATCGCCCGGCTCGAGCGACACGTAGCGGGTGAGCAGGTGGTAGGCCGTGGGCGGATTGATCGGCAGCATGCACAGCTGCTGGACGTCGCCGTCGTCGTCGACGGGCACCACGTTGCGCTCGGCCACCACCGTGCGATCGGCCCAGGTGCCCTGCTCGTAGGTCGGCAGGATGACGACCCGGTGCCCGACGAGCGATGAGTCGGTGCCAGGGCCTGCTTCGGTGACTCGCCCGACGCCCTCGCCGCCGATCGGACTCGGCAGTGTGACGTCGATCCTGTCGGTGTAAGTGCCTGCGGCGAAGCGGAAGTCGGTGAGGTTGATCGTCGCGGCCTCCATCTCGACGAGCAACTCGCCCTCGCCGACGGTCAGATCGGGATCGGGTTCCAGAGTCAAGGACTCATCGACGTCGGCAACGGAATTGATCATCAGTCTGCTCATGGTGCACTCCTGGTTTCGGTTCCCCAACAACTGCATTGCGACCCACGCTCAGGGGCCGACGCCGACTCGCGGTGCGTCCGGCGGAAGGAAGAGGTCCTCGCTGAGATCGAGCGTGCGCGCATCGCGGGAAACACTCCAGTGGCCAGAAGGACAACATGTGGCAGAATCTGGCCATGCACCGTGTGGTCGTTCTCGCCCTCGATGGCGTCATACCCTTCGAACTGGGCATCCCGCTACGCGTGTTCGCCGCGGCCACCGCAACCAACGGTGACCCGCTCTACGAGGTGATCACCTGCACCCTCGACGGCGAACCGGTATCCACCCAGGGCGGGCTCACCATCGGTGCCGATCACGGACCTGACGCGCTGTCCACGGCGGACACCGTGGTCGTGCCGCCATTCGCCATGGACAGAAGCAACGATCGGTGGCGCCCCAAGTCCGTCGCGGCGGCATCGGCACTGGGCGGGCTGCGCGAAGGGGTGCGGATCGTGTCGATCTGCACTGGCGCTTACGTTCTCGGCATCGCCGGGCTTCTCGACGGCCGTCCAGCGACCACGCACTGGCACGCCGCCGGACACTTTCAGCACACGTTCCCCAAGGTCCGCGTCGATCCCAACGTCCTCTTCGTCGACGACGGCCGCCTGCTCACCTCCGCGGGCGCGGCAGCGGGAGTGGACCTGTGCTTGCACATCGTGCGCCGCGATCACGGCAGCGAGGTAGCCAACCGGGTCGCACGAACCTGCGTGGTCCCGCCGTGGCGAGACGGAGGGCAAGCGCAGTACATCGAACAGCCCATTCCCACAACGTATTCGGCGAGCACCGCCGCCACCCGCGCCTGGGCTGCAGGGAGACTGGACCAACCCTTGACGCTGGCCGAGATGGCCGAGCACGCAGGCACGAGCGTACGGACGTTCACCCGGCACTTCCGCGACGAAGTGGGCATGACCCCGGGGCAATGGCTGACCCAACAACGGATTGGACGTGCCCGGTACCTGCTCGAAACCAGCGATCTGCCCATCGACCAGGTCGCGGACCAGGCCGGGTTGGGCGGCGGCTCATCCTTGCGCCAGCATCTGCGCGCCGCCATCGGTGTCTCGCCGACGGCGTATCGCCGCACCTTCAACAAGGCCAGCACCATGCAGTGACGCCACCGAGCGCAGTTAGTTGTGTTATTCGACCCACTGAGGTAAGTTGTGAATTCCTACCGAGTGGCGGACATGCCTGGCACTTGGCTCGCAACGATGAAAGAGCAGGGCCATGACCACCAAGAGCTGGACCGCACACGACCTCCCCGAGCTGTCCGGCCAGACGTACATCGTCACCGGAGCCACCAGCGGATTGGGCACCGCCACCGCCGCAGCGCTCGCGAAAGCGGGTGCGCACGTGGTGCTGGCGGTGCGCGATCTGGCCAAGGGCAAGGCGGTGGCCGCCACGATCACGGGCAGCACCGAGGTGCGCCAGCTCGATCTGGCCTCACTGGCATCGGTGCGCGCCTTCGCCGAGTCCTGGGACCGTGACGTCGACGTCCTCATCAACAACGCCGGCATCATGCAGGTCCCCCAGGGGAAGACCTCCGATGGCTTCGAACTGCAGATCGGCACCAACCACCTCGGGCACTTCGCCCTGACCAACCTTCTGCTGCCACGCATCCGGGGCCGCGTCGTCACGCTGACGTCGGACTTCCACCGCGGCGGCAAACTCGACCTCGATGACCTGAACTGGCAGCGGCGGCACTACGACCCCAGCCAGGCCTACAAGGATTCGAAGCTGGCGAATCTGCTCTTCGCCCGGGAGTTGCAACGACGCCTCACCGCCTCCGGCAGCCGCGTGCAGTCCGTTGCCGCGCATCCAGGCATCGTCAGGACGGGGCTGTTCGGCCACGTCGACGGACTCGCAGGGTTCGGAATGGACATCGGATCGCGCATCGTCGGCCACGACGTCAGTCAAGGCATCCTGCCGTCGCTGTTCGCGGCTACCCAGGACGTGCCCGGCGGAAGCCTGGTCGGCCCCAACGGATTCCGCCAACTTCGCGGGCTCCCCGGCGTCGTGACCTCATCCAAGGGCGGCGACAGCATCGACGTGGCCCAGCGGCTCTGGTCGGCCTCGGAATCGCTGACCGCAACGACGATCGGCCGCGAGGGCCTCCGCGCGATCAAGCCGTAAGCCGAACGCGTGGTCCGAATGTGACGGAATGGCGGGCGTCCCAATACAGGGCGCCCGCCATCTCCTCCGCAGCCGTGTCGAACACGACGACACCAGCGCGTTGGAGAAAACGACTGACTATAGTGGGCAGGATGGACACCGAGGACACGTCGCCGCACGGCCTGGCATCGATGGTATCGAAAACCCCTGCGCCCCGGGATTGTTCGATTGCCGACGCACTGTCGGTACTCGGTGAGCGCTGGACCTTCCTCGCGATCCGCGAGATGGTCTACGGCGCCCATCGCTTCGACCAGATCGCCGGCTTCACCGGAGCCACTCGCGACATCCTCGTCGAGCGGCTGCGCAAGCTCGAAGAACACGGCGTCATCGAACGACGCCAATACTCCGAGCGCCCACCACGATACGAATATCACCTCACCGAGTCCGGCCAACAGTTGGTCCCGGTATTGATGGCACTGGCCACCTGGGGTCACCACTGGGCCAGCGGCCCGACGCCGCCGCCGGGCTTTCTACACGAGTGTGGCCAACCTCTGCAGATCGACTACACGTGCCATGCGTGCGGGGAAGCGGTCACCGCTGAGTCCATCGAACCCATGCCCGACCCAGCTTGAGAG
>NZ_JBOGDD010000633.1:0-3986 GCF_050701675.1 Mycobacterium sp.
GCTCCCGATACCACTCTCGCACCCATCGGCTCGGTGCGACGGACCCAGGTAGGCCGTGAGGCGACCGAGCCAATGCGCGAGGACATCCGCCTGCTCGGCGCGATTCTTGGCGACACGGTGCGCGAGCAGAACGGCGACGAGGTGTTCGACCTGGTGGAGCGCGCACGCGTGGGGTCCTTCCAGGTGCGGCGCTCCGAGATCGACCGGGCCGATCTCGCAGGCCTGTTCGACGGCATCGACATCGGCAAGGCCATTCCGGTCATCCGTGCGTTCACGCACTTCGCGCTGCTCGCCAACGTCGCCGAGGACATCCACCGGGAACGACGGCGTGCCGTGCACGTCGCTGCGGGGGAGCCGCCCCAGAACAGCAGCCTGGCCGCGACCTACCTGAAGCTGGAATCCGCCGAACTGGACTCCGCCACCGTCGCAGACGCCCTCACCGGCGCCCTGGTGTCGCCGGTGATCACCGCACACCCCACCGAGACTCGACGCCGGACGGTCTTCGACACCCAGCATCGCATCACCGGGCTGATGCGACTTCGCATGCGCGGCCACACGCGCACCGACGAAGGCCGCAGCATTGACCTCGAACTGCGCCGAAACATCCTCACGCTGTGGCAGACGGCGTTGATTCGGTTGTCCCGGTTGAAGATTCAGGACGAGATCGAAACGGGGCTGCGTTACTACCCCGCCGCGTTCTTCGAGGTGATCCCTCAGGTCAACGCCGAGGTGCGCACTGCGCTGCAGGCGCGCTGGCCCGACTCCCACGTCCTGGAGCAGCCGATTCTGCGGCCCGGTTCCTGGATCGGAGGCGACCGCGACGGCAACCCGAACGTCACGGCCGACGTCGTCCGGCTGGCCACCGGTAGCGCTGCCTACACCGCACTGGCGCACTATTTCGTCGAGCTGACTGCCCTGGAGGAGGAGTTGTCGATGTCGGCGCGGCTGGTGCACATCAGCGACGAGTTGGCTGCGCTTGCCGACACCTGCGCCGAGCCCGCCCGGGCCGACGAACCCTACCGGCGCGCGCTGCGGGTGATCCACGGCCGCTTGACGGCCACGGCGGCCGAGATTCTGGACAGGCAACCGGAGCACGAGCTCGATCTGTGCATGAAACGCTACGAGATCCCCGGCGAGTTCCTGGCCGACCTCGACGTCATCGACGCGTCGCTACGCAATAACGGCAGCGCGGTGCTGGCCGACGATCGGCTCGGCAGGTTGCGGGAAGCCGTGCACGTCTTCGGGTTTCACCTCTCGGGACTTGACCTTCGCCAGAACTCCGACGTGCACGAAGAGGTCATCGCCGAGCTGTTGGCCTGGGCGGGAGTGCATCCCGACTACCGATCGCTGTCCGAACCCGACCGCGTGGAGCTGCTGGTCGCCGAGTTGGCGACCAAGCGGCCGCTGGTGAGCCCTGGCGCGCAACTGTCCGAGCTGGCCCGCAAGGAACTCGACATCACCGCCGCCGCCGCGAGGGCCGTCCGCGTGTTCGGCCCGCAGGCCGTGCCGAACTACATCATCTCGATGTGCCAGTCGGTCTCGGACATGCTCGAGGCGGCGATCTTCCTGAAGGAAGCCGGCCTGCTGGACGCCTCAGGCGGCGAGCCCTACAGTCCGGTCGGCGTGGTTCCGCTCTTCGAGACCATCGACGATCTGCAGCGAGGGTCCTCCATTCTCGAGGCGGTGCTCGACCTCCCGCTGTACCGGGCGCTGGTCCACTCCCGCGGCGAGCAACAGGAGGTCATGCTCGGGTACTCGGATTCGAACAAGGACGGCGGATATCTCGCCGCCAACTGGGCTCTCTACCGCGCCGAGCTGGACCTGGTGGAGTCGGCTCGCAAGACCGGAATTCGCCTGCGGCTCTTCCACGGTCGCGGCGGGACCGTTGGCCGCGGCGGCGGCCCGAGCTACGACGCGATCCTGGCGCAGCCTCCCGGCGCGGTGAAGGGCTCGCTGCGCATCACCGAGCAGGGTGAGGTGATCGCCGCCAAGTACGCCGAGCCGACCATCGCGCACCGCAACCTGGAGACGCTGCTGGCCGCGACGCTGGAGTCGACGCTGCTCGACGTCGAGGGACTCGGTGACGCGGCGGGCCCGGCCTACGAGGTGCTCGACGACCTGGCCGCGCGGGCTCAGCGCGCTTACTCCGCACTGGTGCACGAGACACCCGGTTTCGTGGAGTACTTCAAGGAGTCGACGCCGGTCAGCGAGATCGGTGCGCTGAACATCGGCAGCAGGCCTGCATCCCGAAAGCCGACCACGGCGATCTCGGATCTGCGGGCCATCCCGTGGGTCCTGGCCTGGAGTCAGTCGCGCGTCATGCTGCCGGGTTGGTACGGCACCGGCACCGCGTTCGAAGACTGGATCGCCGAGGGGGACGGCCGGCTCGAGGTGCTTCAGGATCTATACGAGAAGTGGCCGTTCTTCAGGTCCGTGCTCTCCAACATGGCCCAGGTGCTCGCCAAGGCGGATATGGGTCTGGCCGCGAGGTATTCGGAGCTGGTCGCCGATGAGGCGTTGCGGCACAGGGTCTTCGACAAGATCGTGGCCGAGCACGACCGGACCATCAAGATGCTGCGGCTGATCACGGGTCAGGACGACCTGCTGGCCGACAACCCCGCCCTCGCGCGGTCGGTGTTCAACCGCTTCCCGTACCTCGAACCGCTCAACCACCTGCAGGTGGAGTTGTTGCGACGGTTCCGCTCCGGCGACGAGGACGAGTTGGTGCAGCGCGGCATCCTGCTCACCATGAGCGGGCTGGCGACGGCGCTGCGCAACAGCGGTTAGGGCTGCGGCGCGAGCAGCAGAAGACGACGCGTTTTACCTGACCGCTCCTGGGGTCGACAACCAGACTGACGGAGTGTCGATCTCCGACGCTGCTCAGCGGATCTTGCGCCGCGTCAACGGGATTGCATCTATCAGCAATGCCGGATTTCGCCAGGTTCAGGTGACCGGCAGGTACGGCAACACTGACGGTGGCGGACACGTCGTGATTACACCCGGTCCCGCGGTCGTGCGCCTCGGCGGGGGACAACCCAGATCCGAGTCGCCCTCACCTTGGCCGAATCGCCTTGCACTCGCGGCCACTCGACCCGAGGGAGCAGAGGTGTTGCGGGTTGTCCGTTCGGCCCCGACGATGATGTCGTGCAGCGGTTCGCGATTCGCACGTTCCTGCGTCTCGCCTCACACCAGGCCGGAGAGTAATGCGAACGATATGACCGAGAACGCGTGATCGACGCTGAGTCGATGGCCGTTGCTTCGAAACCGCACCTCGCTCAAAGGCAACCCGCTCGAGGCGAGTTGACGATTCGAGCCGTTAGTTGGTTGTGGGTGGTGGTTGCGGTTGGAAGGGTTGGTACCACCACCAGTCGGCGCGTTCGCCGGTCGGCCCCGAGTAGGGTGCGACCGCGGGTGGGGGTTGCGTGGGTGGGCGGGCCAGCGATCCCGGATTGAGTTGTCGGCCGGCGCTGTCGGTGACGACGAGGTGGTGGGCGGGTCCGGTGATGGTGATGCCGCCCCGGTGGTGCAGCCGGTGATGGTAGGGGCAGACCAGGACCAGGTTGTCCAGTTCGGTGGGCCCGCCGTCTTCCCAGGCCCGGATGTGGTGGGCGTGCAGTCCGCGGGTGGCCCCGCAGCCGGGAACCACGCAGCAGCGGTCGCGGTGCTCGAGTGCACGGCGCAACCGGCGGCTGATCTGCCGGGTCGCCCGCCCCGACCCGATGACCCGACCATGACGTTCGAACCACACTTCGCAGTCGGCGTCGCAGAGCAGGTAGCGCCGTTCGTCCTCGGACAGCAGGGGACCTAGGTGCAGCGCGGCGGCCCGGTTCTCGACGTCGAGGTGGACCACCACGGTGGTGCGCTGCCCGTGCGGTCGCCGCGCCACGTCCGCCTCCCACCCGGCCTCGATCAGGCCCATGAACCCGTCGACGAGGCCGGGGAACGGCGGCACCTGCTCGGACATCTCAGCGCCGTCGGGATGATCG
>NZ_JBOGDD010000634.1:0-8945 GCF_050701675.1 Mycobacterium sp.
ACCCATGCCCGACCCAGCTTGAGAGCTAGTACGCCGCCATGAGTCGTCGATTGACGACTCAACCTGTGCGGCAAGCAGTTTAAGTTCATCGCGATGCGTTCCGGCATAGGACCGGGGTAGGCGGCCGCCGCGGTGAGATCGGCCATCGCAACTCATGGCGGTGCGCACACGCCGCGTTCGCGGTATCCCGGCAGGCGCCCGAGCCGCGTCAGTTTGTAGGTTGTGTTTTACGACTAACTCCACTAGCGTTCTAGTTAGTTGGAATTCCCAACTGACAGCTGCGCGTTGAAATCCGAACTGCGGCTCAACTTTTGGACAAGGACCACTCATGACCGATCTGCTCGACGAAACTGTGGCCGCCCACGGCGGACTCACACGGTGGAACGAGATCACCAACATCAACACCCACCTCGCCTCGACCGGAGCAGTCTGGGGAGTGAAGGGCCAGACGGGCCTGTTCACCTCCGTCGACGTCGACATCGCCCCCCACGCCCAACGGGTCGCCGCCACGCCCTTCGTGCACGCCGGCTGGCGCGGCGTCTTCGAACGCGACCGCGTCTGGATCGAGAACGAGACCGGCGCGGTGGAAGAAGACCGCACACAGCCACGGTCCTCGTTCGACGGCCACGAACTATTCACGCCGTGGGACCACCTGCACGCCATCTACTTCGGCGGGACGGCGCTGTGGACCTACATCACGCTGCCATTCGTACTGACCCAGCCCGGGTTCAGCACCGAGGAGATCGATCCGTGGAAGGAGAACGGCGAGTCCTGGCGCCGCCTGCACGTCACGTTCCCGCAGACCATCGCCACGCACTGCGCCGAGCAGGTCCTCTACATCGACGACGCGGGACTCATCAGGCGCCACGACTACACCGCCGAGGTCACCGCCGGAGGCCCAGGAGCCCATTATCTACACGGTCACGAGGACTTCGACGGAATCGTCTTCCCGACTCACCGGCAAGTGTTGCCCCGCCAGGACGACAACCAGTCAGCCGAAGAACCCCTCCTGATCGACATGGAATTCGACGACTACACGCTGACCTGACCAGTGCACCGCCCGCGGGACGTCCGGACCAGGGTTCGGGCGCTCCGCGGCGGGAGCAGGCCAGCCGCGCCGACAGCGTCCCAGCGGTCGCTACGGCCCTACGGAAATCCCCGGACCGTTACCCGCGAAACAGAGATCGCCGTTGCACCAGGCCCCGTAGACCGGACCGTACTGCGGCCTCTGTGGCGGAGGGGCGTGTGTGCCACGGACGTCGCCCTGAGCGCACACGATGGTGCCGCTGGAGTCGTTGCAGCCCGCCCCGGCCGCGGGCGCGAACACCATGCCCACCGCGGCGAGCGGAATCAGAGCTGCAAGGACGAGGCGCACCACTCCATCATGCACCCGAGCTCGAACACGACCACCTTCGTCGGCACGCGCATGCGCCATCATGGCGGTATGAGCCAAAAGAAGTCGGTATTCATCACGGGCGGCGCAGCGGGCATCGGTCGCGCGACCGCCCTGTCCTTCGCCAGGAACGGCTACGTCGTCGGCGCATACGACATCGACGAGGTCGGACTCAAGACATTGGCCGAGGAGATCGAGGGCCTCGGTGCGACGGCGATCACCGGACATCTCGACGTGACCGACGCCGACGAGACCACCCAGCGCGTCGCCGAGTTCGCCACACACACGGGCAATCGCCTCGACGTGATGATCAACAACGCGGGCATCCTGACCTCGGGCCGATTCGAGGAGATCGCGGTCAAGGCGCACCACCGGGAGATCGACATCAACACCAAGGGCGTGGTCAACGGATTACATGCCGCGTTCCCATATCTGAGGACCACGCCAGGCGCGGTCGTCGTCAACCTGGCGTCCGCGTCCGCGATCTACGGTCAGCCCGAACTCGCGAACTACAGCGCGACCAAGTTCTTCATCCGCGCGATCACCGAGGCCCTCGACCTCGAGTGGGGCCGGTACGGCATCCGCGTGATCGCCATGTGGCCGCTCTACGTGCAGACCGCGATGACGAGCGGCGTCAAGACGGGCACGACGGAATCACTGGGCATCCACCTGTCCGCACAGGACATCGCCAACGACATCGTCGCGGCCGTCGACCCCTCGTGGCAGCGCAGGCTGATCCATCAGGTGCACTTCCCAGTGGGCAGGCAGGCCAGGGCCATGGCCATCGGCGCACGGTTCTCACCCGCGTGGCTGACCCGCTTGGCGAACAAGCGGTTGGCGCGCACCTAGGACGCCGATTCAGCTCTTCTTGCTCGGGATCACGATCACGACGATCAACGTGATGATGCTGAAGAACAGCCCGAGCACCCCCCAGCCGAGCGCGCTCCGTCCCTTGGTCGCGGCGATGACAGCGCACACGATGGCCGCGATGACACTGCCGATCGCGACGAAGATGCCCTTGATGCCGCGCAGGATGAATCCCGCGGCCTCGACGTTGTCCGACGTCGCAAGCAAAACACTGTGCAGCATGGCTGCCACCTCCACGGTGAGGACTGAATCGACGAGTGTCGCCGATCTAGGTAGATACCCGGATCGTGGCGCTCGAACCCGGGACCGGCGATTCACAGCCGTGCCACAGTCGACTCGTGGCGGCGTCACACGGCGCAGCCCTTCATCCCCGGTTCACGTCGACGTCGATCCCCGTTCCCCGCGGCGCCGGTGAATGTTTGCCGTTGCCACGCACTTTCGCGGCCGGTGCTCGGTCAGGATGAGGTGGTGGACTTCTCCATCCTCGACGTGCCGCGGGAGGCGCCCCCGGAGGACGCGGAGGCGTACCTCGTCGCTGCGATGGCGTGGCACTTCGGCGCCGACACCGGGTCACCGTTCTGGCTGCGGGCTGCCGACGACTTGGAGTTCGACCCGCTGACCGACGTCCACACGTTCGACGACCTACGCATCTTCCCCAACCTGGTCGACCAATTGCGTAGCGTGCCAGTCGAAGACCTCATCCCTCGCGGCTACGGCTCGTCGCCACCAGTGCCGAGGATCTACGAGTCCGGTGGCACCACGGGAGCGCCCAAGCGGACGGCGCAGCTGCCGGACTGGGTGGAGCAGGTCACCCGCTGGCAGGTGCAGGACTTCACCGCGGGAGGCTTCGTCGCGGGCGGCGGTCTGTTGTGCATGATGCCGAGCGGCCCGCACGGCGTCGGCCATTTCGACCGCGAGGTCGCCGAACGCCTCGGCTCGACGTTCCATGCGATCGACCTGGATCCGCGGTGGGTCAAGAAGCTCTCGGCACGGGAGGCGGCCGCGGAGGTGGCCGCCTATCTGAGCCACGTCGTCGATCAGGCCTGGTTCATCCTCGAAACCCAGTCCGTCGCCAACCTGCACGCCACGCCACCGCTGCTGGAGGCCATCGCCCGTGACGACGCGCTGGTGGATCTGGTCAACCAGAAGATCCGCCACATCCTGCTCAGCGGCGCACACGTCGACCTGGACACGCTCGACGTTCTCCGCGACGTGTTCCCTGGCGCCCGCATCGCGACGGTGTTCGGCAGCACCATGATCCTGTCGCAGTGCGCCACCCGGATCGCCTGCGACGTGACCGTCTTCGATCCGAGGTCGCCCTACGTGGTGCTCTGGGTCATCGATCCCGACACCGGCGAGCAGGTGGCCTACGGCGAACGGGGTCAGGTGGTGATGAATCACGTCAGCAAGGGCATGTTCATCCCGAACAACCTGGAGCGTGACACGGCGATCCGGAACAGGGGACCCGCCACACAGGTCGGCGATTCCGTGAGCGAGGTCGTGCCGGTGGCCGTGTTCGGCGGTGAAGCCGTCATCGAGGGCGTGTACTGATGAGCCTCATCGCGCTCGACGCCCTCGGCCCGAACGGTGAATACCGCACTCGCAAGACCGAACTCGTCTCCGACACCCGTGGGGAGCCCGTTGCCGAGTTGAGCGTCGTGCCACGACTGTTCGTCTCGCGTTCCATCGCCGCGCAGCGCAAACTGCGACCGCTGCCGCTGGCCGAGCGGGAGGTGGCGCTGCGGCGCGCGGCGGAGCTCTTCCGAACGTCATCCGTCGCCGGACTGGACTTCGGCGGCTACGTCGACGCGACGTGCCGGGTGACGGGTCTGCCGATGACCGTGGCAAGAGCCGGAGCGCACGTGGTCGCGGAATCGGTCGAGACGACGTTCGACGCGGTGCGACCGGCGCGCCCCGTCGGGGCGGAACTGGATTGGCGCGACGTCGAACGTGGCGGCGGCGCGGTGTGGGCACGCCGTGGTGAAGTGCTCGCCGTGCACGCACCAGGGAACGCCCCCGGCGTACACGGGCAATGGCCGCAGGCGCTCGCACTGGGCTACCGGGTCGCGATCCGCCCGTCGAGACGGGAACCGTTCACGGCGCACCGCCTCGCAATCTGTCTGCGCGAAGCCGGATTCCGCAATGGGGACGCGCTGTTCCTGCCCACCGACCATGCCGACGCCGACGAACTCGTCCACGCCGCCGACCTCGCGCTGGTCTACGGCGGCCAGGACGTGGCCGACCGCTTCGGGGGTGATCCAAAGGTGTTGGTGAACGGACCCGGCCGCACCAAGATTCTGATCACCGCGGAGTGCGACTGGCGCGACCACCTCGACGTGATCGTCGAGTCGATCGCCGGCCTCGGTGGGATGGCCTGCGTCAACGCCACCGCCGTGCTCCATGAAGGCGACCCCGAACCGCTGGCACGGGCCATCGCCGAACGGCTGTCGGCGCTGGCGCCGCTATCGAACCTCGATGAAAGGGCCACCCTCCCAACCACTCCGATCGACGAAGCCATCGCACTCGCCGAACATCTCGCGCACCGGGCGGCGGGCACCGAGGCCGTCCTCGGAGCCGACCAGGTGGTCGCCGATCTCGGCGACGGGTACGCCGCACTGCGGCCCGCGGTGCACCTGCTGCGGCAACTCGACGTGAACACGATCAACGTCGAACTGCCGTTCCCATGCGTCTGGGTGACGCCCTGGTCAAGGGACGACGGTCTGACCCCGTTGCGCGACTCCCTGGTGATCACCGCGATCACGACCGACCAGGCGCTGATCGACGACCTGCTCGCCGAACCGACGGTCACCAACGTCTACACCGGTGGCCATCCCACCCAGACGGCCGCACCACACATCCCGCACGAGGGCTGGCTCGCGGACTTCCTCATGCGCAACAAGGGATTCCTCCGGTGAACGGACCGATCGGCCACGCGCGGTTCACACGCCACTCACCTCCGCGCCCGCCCCGAGTCAACCGGGACGTGTGGACTAGCGCCATGGCAGACACGGAAGCAGACGTTGACGAAGCAACAGACGTTGACGAGGCAGCACCCGACGAGTTCATCCGCGAGGACCCGGCCGACGTGACGGTCGAGGTCATCCACACCGAGCACGAGGACGAGATCGCGGAACCCGATTCGACGCGCGGTATCGTCATCCGCCACGTCCTGGAGCGTCAACTCGGCGCGGGCCAGTCCCTCGGTGCCGAGCTCGTCGGCGTCACCACCGACGTGTCGGCGGCCCTGGCTCACGCACCGATAACCGTGGTCGACGAGATCCGTGGCGGCGCAACGCTTCCTGCGGCGCTCGTCCACAGCGGCAAGGAGGTGCGCGGCGTCGTCGCCGGCGCGGGGAGCCGAGTCCGTACCGCGGTCGGTGAGTACGTCGGCAACCAGGCGGTGCTTCCCAACGCCGTCGTCGCGGGGGCCGCGGACGTCGCCGAAGCCGTTCTGCGCGCACAGGGCAGCGTCGCGGCGTCGGCCATCGACGCGGCGTTCACCGTCGCGACGGTCGCCACCCGCGGCGGGGACGTCGGGGCCGCGCTGAGCCGCGAGCGTTACGAGGTTCTCGCCCAGGCTGACGCGGTACGTGCCGACATCGGCGAATCCTGGAATCGCGCCGGACAGGAGATCCACGGCGCCGTCAAGGATTACGACGCGGTCCTCGAGACGTTCCAGGACGACGACCAGCGGGGCCTTTAACCGCCCTTCGACAGCTTCGACACCGGGTACCGATTACGCTCGGCTTCGTGCCATCAATCTGGTCCCGACGGAGCTTCCTTGCCATGACCGCGGGCCTCGCCTTCACCACCGTGGCCTGCAGTGCGGACAAGCCCGGCGCCGTCGCCGGTGACGGGTCCGTCACGGTCAAACACGTCTTCGGCGAGACCAAGATTCCGTCGGCCCCCAAGCGCGTCGTGAGCGCAGGGTTCACCGGACAGGATGACCTGCTCGCGCTCGGCGTGGTCCCGATCGCCATCACCGACTGGTTCGGCGGCGAGCCGTTCGCCGTATGGCCGTGGGCGCAATCGAAACTCGGTGGCGCCCAGCCCATCGTGCTGAACCTCTACGACGGCATACAGGTCAATCAGATCGCCACGCTCAAGCCCGATCTCATCGTCGCCACCAACGCTGGCCTCGACAAGGACACCTACGACAAGCTCACCGCCATCGCGCCGACCGTCGCGCAGTCCGGACAGAGCGCGTTCTTCGAGCCGTGGAAGGACCAGGCGTCCACGATCGGTCAGGCGGTCTTCAAGTTCGACGAGATGACCAAGCTCATCGCCGACGTCGACGCCAAGTTCACCGACGTCGGGAAGAACAACCAGCAGTTCAAGGACAAGAAGGTCGTCATCGTCAGCGCGACGTTCTTCGAGAACGAGGCCGACGTCACCCCGCCCGGCTGGCGCACCGACTTCCTCGTGCAGATGGGCTTCGCCGTACCGGACAGCGTCAACGGCTTCGTCAAGGAGGACCGCGCCCAGGTCCCGCTCGACAAGCTGGCGTCGGTCCTCGACACGGCGGACGTCGTGATCTGGAAGACCGAGAGCGACGAGGAGCAGGCCGCCCTTCTCGCCCAGCCGTTCTTCGCCACGCTGAAGTCGACGAAGTCGAACAGGAACGTGTTCACGGGCAAGGATCTCGCGGGGGCCCTGGCGTTCACGTCGGTGCTGTCCTATCCCGTGGTGGCCGACCAGTTACCGCCGATGATCTCCAAAGTGCTCACCTGACAAGATGACCGGGTGACGAGCGAGATACCCGAGAGGCCCGAGAGACTTACAGCTTTCGCACAGGTCGGCGCGGCCTACTATCCGATGCTCGTCGCGGTGTTCACGGCCCTGGTCATCATCTCCAACGTCACCGCCACCAAGGGCGTGGCGTTCGGGCCCGTCATCACCGATGGTGGCTTCATCGTCTTCCCGTTGACCTACGTCATCGGCGACGTGCTTTCGGAGGTGTACGGCTTCAAGGCGGCTCGACGCGCGATCATCCTCGGCTTCTCGATGAACGTGTTGGCCGCACTCGCGTTCTGGGTGACCATCTACCTGCCGGCAGCGGACTTCTACGAGAACCAGGCCGCGTTCGAGAACGTCGTGCACGCCTACACGCAGCTGATCATCGCCGGACTGGCCGGCTTCATCGTCGGGCAGACCATCAACGCCTGGGTCGTCGTGGCGATCAAGGAACGCACCAAGGAGAAGCACCTCTGGGCCCGCCTCGTCGGGTCGACGTTCGCGGGCCAGCTCGGCGATACCCTGGTGTTCTGCAGCATCGCTGCGAGCGCGATCGGCATCACCAGCTTTCACGACTTCGCCGTCTACACCGCACTCGGCTGGCTCTACAAGACCGCGGTGGAGATCGTCATGCTGCCCGTGACGTACCGCGTGATCGCCTCCATCAAGCGCAAGGAGCCCACGTACGAGCCCGCCGTATGAAGCATCTCTGAGGCTCCTCTGGCGAGGTCCTAAAAGTTTGCCGAAAATTAGCTACCCGTGGGTAGCGTGGGTAGATGACAGTCTCGGCTGACGTGATGAACGCGATGTCCCTCGGCACGGTGCTGGACTACGGTGACCAGGCTCTGCTGCTGGAGTTCGACGGTACTGCCGAAGTGCTGGCCTGGTGTCAGGCGTTGCGGGACGCCGATCTCCCCGGCGTCGTCGACGTCGTCCCTGCCTCCCGCACGGTGTTGCTCGAACTCGCTGGTCCGGGCCATCAGGCAGCGACGCGGGCCCGCCTCGACGGCCTCCGCGTCGAGTGGGAGGCGGTGGCGGCCGACCCGCCATCCGGCCTCGGAGCGGACGTGACGATCGACGTGGTCTACGACGGCGAGGACCTCGACGAGGTCGCACGGCTGGCGGGCCTGTCCCGCGACCAGGTGGTCGCCGCCCACACCGCCGCCCCGATGCGCGTCGGGTTCGGGGGGTTCGCACCCGGGTTCGCCTATCTGGTCGGTGGGGACGAGCGACTGCACGTGCCGCGCCGAGCCGAGCCCCGCACCAGGGTGCCCGTCGGATCGGTCGGGCTGGCAGGTGAATTCAGCGGCGTCTACCCACGCGAGTCGCCGGGTGGGTGGCAGCTGATCGGCCGCACCGATGCGGTGCTCTGGGATGTCGAACGCGATCCGCCCGCGCTGCTGACCCCCGGCCTGTGGGTTCGATTCCGGGCGATCGGATAGGAGCCCCTGATGACCACCATCGAGATACTGAAGACGGGCCCGCTGGCCCTGCTCGAAGACCTCGGAAGGCCGGGACTGGCGCACATGGGCGTGTCCCGCTCCGGGGCGGCCGACCGTCGTTCCCACACCCTGGCCAACCGGCTGGTGGCCAACCCGCGGGACAGGGCCACCGTCGAAGTGACCTTCGGAGGCTTCTCGGCACGGGTGCGCGGAGGCGGTGTCGCCATCGCGGTCACGGGTGCCGATGCCGATCCGTCGGTCAACGGTCTTCGGTTCGGCACCAACAGCATTCACTACGCCCACGACGGTGAGGTGATATCCCTCGGGGCTCCCCACTCCGGTCTGCGGAGCTATCTCGCGGTCCGTGGCGGCATCGACGCCGAGCCGACGCTCGGCTCCCGCAGCCATGACGTGATGTCGGCGATCGGCCCCAAGCCGCTCAAGCCCGGCGACGTGCTGACCATCGGCAAGCACACCGCCGACTTCCCCGAGTTGGACCAGGCCCCGGT
>NZ_JBOGDD010000635.1:0-4092 GCF_050701675.1 Mycobacterium sp.
GTTCGTGATGGGCAGGTTCGCCAGGGGAAGTACTGCGGCGCCGGGTGGATCGGGGCTCGGCCTCGCATTGGTCGTGCAGCAAGCCGCGTTGCACGGCGGCCGAATCGAGTTGTCGGACGGACCGCTCGGCGGTCTGCGGGCCACCCTGACCGTATCGACTTCGCCTGAGCCCGAGGCGGATTCGGCCAGCGGTGAAGCTGTCAGCGGCGAGCCAGGACCCTTGCGCCGAGGCGCCACCCGAGTAGCAGGATGGCGGTCGAAAGCGAGGCGACCACCACAAAGCTGAGCGCTGTTCCCGCAGACGTCGCCTTGCGCAACAGCATTCCGATGATGACGGTGCTCAGCCAGATCACCACTCCCGTCGGGGCCAGCGAAGTCGGTCGCCGCCACGCCCGTGCTGCCAGCCAGCCCGCCGCAGTGCCCGACAGAAACGGCCACGCCGTCTCGGCGACGCCGGCGATGGTGATTCCCTCCGCATGACTGCGCCTACCGATCGCGCAGAACACCAGGACACAGACGACGTCGGCGAGTAGGGCGATCGCCACGGTGCGCGGCTGCCCGCCGTCACCCCTTGGCATAGGTCATCACGTCGAGCACGAGTGGGCTGAGGTTCTTCTCGTCCCGCGCGGTGAACCCGGGGGTCAGCGGCGCGGGCGTGCCCGTCACCAGTGGGTCGATGGCGTCCATCGAGGCCAGCCTACCGTCCAGCGTGAAGTCCTTGAAGACGAACGGCAACCCGTTGGAGCGCAACGGGTCCGGCGTGCTCATCACATGGAAGTGAAGGTGCGGAGCATCGGTGTTGCCGGTGTTGCCGAGGTTGGCGATCACCTGGCCGGTGGTCAACTGGTCACCGGGCTTGACCGTGACGCTGCCGGTCTTGAGGTGCGCGTAGAACGCGTAGTAGTGGCCGCCTTGCCCATCACTGATGTCCTGCACCACGTGGTTGCCGCCGTATTGGTCCAGTGGCAACCCGGTGGGGTTCTTGCCTGCCACCTGCTCGGGCAGCCCGTCGAGCACCGCGACGACGGGACCGTCGGCCACCGCGTGGATGTCGGCGCCGAAGTACGGGTAGCTCTCCGGCTTGGACCGGTCGCCGGTGAAGATGGTGCCGTCCTCGCTCAACTGGATGTAGTCGATGGCGAAACGTTCTGCAGCCCAGAGGCTTCCGTTGAGTGGATTCATCGCCATCCGGTGAGCCGTCATGTCGCAGCAGCTGTTGGCGTCCAGCCAGCGCGGCCCGTCCAGCGGCGGAGAGATCACGGCGGGCTGCCGCGACGACACCGTCACCGGCGCGACGTCGTCCTCGGTCATCGTCGCGGGCAGCAGCGGCGGCATGGGCTTGGCCACGTCGACGACGATGGTGTGCGACAGCTCGGTGGGCAGGGTCGCCTGTGCGTCGAGCACGACGTCGAGCCACACGATGCCCGCCTGCCCGGGGCCGAGCGTCGCGGTCGGGGTCTGGCCGCCGCCGAGGGCACGCGTCCAGTGCGCGAGCCCCTCGCCCGCCATGGTCAGCAGCTCGTCGTCACCGGCCTTGACGGACAACGACTTCAGCGTCACGTCACCGCCGAGGGCGTTGGTCAGTTGCAGCTCGTAGGCGAGGTGCACCTTGCCGTCGGTGGTGGGCACCGGCACCGGTGCCGCGACGACACTGACGAGGACGGGGGTGAATTGCGCCGCCCCTGCCGTCGCGGGCGTCGATTCGGTCGGGCCAGAGGCCGCGGTCGACTGGGTCGGTGATTCGGTCGAGGTCCCGCACGCGGCAACGAGGGCGGCCGCACCCAGAATCGCTAGCGTGTTCCGGAGGGTGCGGTGCATCCGGTGATCCTATGGCTCCGGTTCGGGCTCGTGTCTCGCCTCGGGATCGGGGCTGAACTGCGCAGGCGCGGCCCCGTTGCCGGGGTCGGCCTCGGGTGGGGCGTCGGGGTCGATGTCCTTCTCGGTGCGAAACACGAAGAAGAACACCACCCAGCCGATCGAGGAGATGAAGATCCAGCTGACGAGTCGGTAGATGAGCATCGCCGAGATCGCCGAGGCCAGCGTCATCCCGCTGGACACCAGGCCGGGGACGAGAACTGCCTCGACCACCAGGAGGCCGCCGGGCATCAGGGGGATCGAGCCGACGGCGCGCGCCGCGGCGTAGGCGACGGTCAGGCCGGCCAGGGACGGCTTGCCTCCCGCCGCGTACGCGGCGAAGGCCAGACAGGCGACGTCGGCCACCCAGTTGAAGAGCGACCAACTGAATGCGGTCCCGAGCGCGCGCCTGCTCAAGCTCACCGACTCCAGCTGCCGGAGCATCTCGCGCCACTTGTCCAGGCCGGTGTCGGCGGGCTTGCCCCGCACGGAGTTGAACCAGGACAGCAGCCGCACGCCGATGCCGTCGATCTGCTGCGGGTTCGACGCCACCGACTGGCCGAGGACGAGCAATGCCACGAAGCCGCCGAGCGTGAAGATGAGCGATAGCGGGTTCTTGCTGGCGCCGAGAAGGAAGGCACCTGCGAGGCCGAGCAGGGCAAGCCCGACGACCTGCAGCACGCCGGACATGACGAGCTGCCATGACGCGACCATCGGTGACGCACCCCAAATGCGTTGCTGCCGATAGACGAACGTCGCCGAGAGCACCGGGCCGCCTGGCATCGTCGTCGACAGTGCGTTACCCGCGTAGAACGCCGACTCCGAACGCCACTGCTTGACGATGACGCCAGCCGACTTCAGCAGGGTGCGTTGGATCTGAGCGAAGCTGTGCATCGACGCCAGCGCCGCGAAGACCGAGGCGAGAACCCACCACCAGTTGGCCGACAGCAGGCTGCGCCATGCCTTGGCGAGCTGATCCCAGACCAGCGCCACCTCGACGGCGAGCACGACTACCGCGACACCGATGATCGCCCAACGCAGCCACCAGTACTTGCCGCGCGGTTTGCCTTCCGCGTCGTGCGACACGGGGTTCAGGGTAACGGCGACGATCCGCCCGACGAGCTTGCCAGGAACGGGCGCGCCGAGTCGTTACGCTACCGGAATGCCAGAGGGCTTCTCGCTTGATTCGGTGTCCATCGACGGGAAAGCCGACGAGTCGGTGCATCCCATCGTCCGCAAGGCCGCAGCGTGGTCATGGCGACTGCTGATCATCCTCGGGGCCCTGATCGCATTCTTCTGGATCGCGATGCACCTCGAGGTGATCGTGGTGCCGATCTTGCTGGCGACGATGGTGACGGCGATGCTGCTGCCACTCGTCGACGACCTCGACCGGAGGGGAGTGCCAAGGGGCGCGGCCGTGGCGGGCGTCCTGCTCAGCAGCGTCGTCGTCGTGGGCGGGATCCTGACCTTCGTCGTCAGCCAGTTCATCCAGGGCGCACCAGCACTCGTCGACCAGGTGGCTCGGAGCATCGCGGGCGCCAGGGACTCCCTCAACACCGGGGTGTTGGCGCACTTCAGCAACGATCAGGTCAAGAGCGCGACCAACACCGCTCTCGAGGCGCTGAAGAACAACCAGGCGAAGCTGACCAGTGGGGCCCTGTCGACGGCGGGCACCATCACCGAGATCGTCACCGGTGCGCTGCTGATGTTCTTCACACTGATCTTCCTGCTGCAGGGCGGGCGCAACATCTTCGCGTTCGTCACGAAGATCTTCCCGCTGACCGTCCGCGACCGGGTGCGCGACGCGAGCCGGGCCGGCTTCCATTCGCTCATCGGATACGTCCGCGCGACGTTCCTGGTGGCGTTCGTCGACGCGCTCGGCATCGGTGCCGGGCTGGCGATCATGGGCATCCCGCTGGCGCTGCCGCTGGCGTCACTGGTCTTCCTCGGCGCGTTCATCCCGCTGGTCGGCGCGGTGCTCACCGGCGGGCTCGCCGTCATCGTGGCGCTGATCGCGAAGGGCTGGGTGTACGCCGTGATCACGCTCGGGCTCATCATCGCGGTGCAGCAGCTCGAGGCGCACGTCCTGCAGCCGCTGGTGATGGGTCGCGCGGTGTCGCTTCACCCGCTGGCGGTGGTGCTTGCGATCGCCGCGGGCGGAGTGTCCGCAGGCATCGTCGGAGCCCTGCTCGCGGTGCCGATCGTTGCGGTCCTCAACAGCGCGGTGCGCGTGCTGCT
>NZ_JBOGDD010000636.1:0-2324 GCF_050701675.1 Mycobacterium sp.
CTGCCGAACAAGCGGGTGACCTCGTCGACCACGTCGCCGTACCCCATCCTCCGGTAGAGGTCGGCGTGAAAGTTGTTGTCCTGTGCGCCCATCCCGCCAAGGTAGAGCGCCAGCTTCGGTTTCATCGCAGCGAAGGTCGCGCGTCGATCATCGGTGATGACGATCTGGGCGGTCGCGCACACTTCGAACGTCCCGCGGGTGCGCCGCGCACCCGGTCGTGCGAAGCCCTCGTCGAGCCAGGAGTTGTAGGTGTCGGCCAGCCGGGGTGTGTAGAAGATCGGTAGCCAGCCGTCGCAGATCTCGGCGGCCAGCGCGACGTTGCGGGGTTCTTCGGCGCCGAGCATGATCGGTATGTCGGGGCGCAGCGGGTGAACGATCGACTTGAGGCTCGCCCCGAGCCCCGTTGTCCCGCTGCCACTCCTGGGCAGCGGATAGTGCGGACCGGCACTGGTGACCGGGGCCTCGCGCGCCCACACGTGTCGAATGATGTCGACGTATTCGCGGGTGCGTGCCAGTGGCTTGGCGAACGGCTGCCCGTACCACCCCTCGACGACCTGCGGGCCGGCGACGCCCAACCCGAGGACGTGTCGACCGCCGCTGAGGTGATCCAGGGTCAGCGACATCATCGCGCAGGCGGTGGGGCTGCGCGCGGAGATCTGGGCCACCGAGGTGCCCAGTTGGATCCGTCGGGTCCGAGCGCCCCACCACGCCAACGGGGTGAAAGCCTCGGACCCCCACGCCTCGGCGGTGAAGACGGCGTCGAAGCCGGCGTCTTCTGCGGCGGTGACCAGCTCGGCGTGATTGGTCGGCGGTGCGGAGCCCCAATGGCCGAGCTGCAGCGCGAGTTTCATGGGCGTGGTGTCCTTGGCGATGCTCAGTAGGACCGTGGCAGCGCCAGGCTGTGTTGGGCGACGTAGTTGAGGATCATCTCTCGGCTGACCGGTGCGATCCGCAGCAGGCGGGCCAGAGCCCACTGCGGTATCAGCCCGTACTCGGCGGACAACCCGTTGCCGCCGTGGACTTGGATGGCACGGTCGGCTGCGGCGACGGCAGCGTCGGCGGCGGCGAACTTGGCGATGTTGGACGCTTCTCCGGCAGGGTGGCCGTGGTCGTAGAGCCAAGCGGCCTTGGCGGTCATCATGGCGGCCTGGTCCACGGCGATCTTGGCTTCGGCCAGGGGATGAGCGATCGCCTGATAGGCGCCGATCGCTGGTCCCCAGACGGTGCGGGTGCGCGCGTAGTCGGCGCCTTTGGCGACGGCGTGGCGGCCGATGCCGACGCACACGGCGGCGCCGGTGATGCGTTCGGGGTTCAGCCCGTCGAACACTTGACGGAAGCCTTCGTGTTCGGTGCCGATCAGGGCGGAGGACGGCAGCCGGACGTCGTCGAAGTGCAGGGTGTACTGCTTCTCCGGGACCGGGATGCCCACCGGCAGAGGGTGTTTGATCAGACCCCTCGCATCGCTGGGAACGAGGAAGAGCGACAGCCGCTCGGGGGCGGTGCGGGTCACGACGATCAGCGCATCCGCTTCGTCGACTCCGGAGATGTAGTACTTGGTGCCGTTGAGCAGATAGTCCTGCCCGTCGCGGGTTGCGGTGGTGCTGATCTCGTGCGAATTGGATCCGGCGTCGGGTTCGGTGATCGCGAAGACCACCTTGGTGTCACCGGAGGCCATGCGGGGCAGCCACTCTCGGCGTTGCTCGGCGCTGCCGTAGCGGGTGAGGAGTTCTCCGGAGATGGCGCTGGACACCAGGAGCAACAACAGTGGGCAGCCGTGCGCGGCGGTCTCCTCGCAGACGATGGCCAACTCGACCATGCCGGCGCCACCGCCGCCGAACTCCTCGGGAAGGTTGATGCCGATGAACCCGTGCCCGGCCAGGTCCTGCCACAGCTCGGTGGTCGGTGCGTGCGCCATCGCCCGTTCGGCGAAGTAGTCGGGGCCGTACTTGTCGGTCAGTGCGCCGACCGCGTCGCGCAGGTCGCGGTGTTCGGCGGGTTCGGTGAAGTCCACTACGGCACCAGCTTGTCGGGAATGTCGGTGTGGAGGGCGCGGACGTATTCGCCGAGTCCCTTGGCTTGCGGATCGGTCTTGGTGCACGATGCGACGCCCTCGCCGAGGAAGCCCACGATGACGAAGTTGAGCGCCTTGAGGTTGGGAAATTCGTAGCGGCGCACCTCCAGGCCGGCGGTTTCGCCGACCAGCGCGCGGAACCGGTCGACGCTGAGGTGATGGCGCAGCCAGTCCCACCTCTCCGGGGTGTCGGTCCAGAGCCCGACGTTCGCGTTGCCGCCCTTGTCACCCGAGCGGGCGGCGAGCACCTCAC
>NZ_JBOGDD010000637.1:0-1821 GCF_050701675.1 Mycobacterium sp.
TGGCAGGCCCACGAAGTCGGCGTGTGCCCGCGCGCCGAAGTTGTAGGGCGTGGCGTCCGCCACCAGCGCCGACCACACCCGCTGCCTCGCCATTGCGGCGTTGTGCCCGTCGGCGGCGCCGAGAACCGTGGTGAGACCCGCGAGGAACGGTCCTGCGATGGTGTCACCGGGCCGCACGTCACGCCAGCTGCGCTCGAGCTGACGGGACAGCTGTGCCACCGCCTGCTCGCCGCTCACGTACCGGTTGAGGACCTCGATGGCGGTGCGGTCGCGGTCGTCGTGGACCCCACGAAGTATCGACTCGGCGGTGTCGCGATCCCCCTCGGCGGGCGCGCCCTTGGTCACCGCGAGCTCGAAGCACACCGGAAAGTAGAGCTCCTGCGCGTTGCCGGTGGTGATCCGTAGCCTGCGACGCTCCACCTTGAGAACCGCGAACCAGGAGGCGGCAGAACGCAAATGCGGCGCATGGTCGAGGATGAGATTGCGCATCGAGGTGGCCGCGTCGGCGCTCACCACGGGCGCCGAGTACTGCGGATTGGAACGCAGTCGCAGCACCAGCGGATCGAGGATCCGCTTGATGGTGCGGCGCAGCGGGGCACCGTCGGCACCGCTCAAGACCTCGACCCCATGGCCGATCGCGCGCCACGCTTCGTCGATCACGGCACGACGGGGCAGTGCGAGTGCCTCGCGGGTGGCCCCTTCGGACACCAGGCGTCGGACCGTGGTCATCCGCACAGGATAGGCCGGGCCTCTCGGTTTGGACGCTACAAAGTTGGGTTCGGTAGTCGCGGCGGCCCCGCAACCTGGTGGAATGTCCGACGTTCTCCTGACCGCCATCGTGATCTTGATCTCCGCCGTGATCGGTGCGGCGCTCTGTGGACCGCTCTCGCGTGCGACCGGCGCACCCGCCGCGCACCTCGACGGACACGGTCCGCGGCAAGCGGTGGGGATCGGCACCGTGCGCGCGATCGACGGGCCCATCACCATCGACGTGGAGAGCATCTCGGGGCAGCGCTTCGTCGGCAGATTGCGCCAGTACGCCGATGAGGCGCCCCTCGCCGCGCTACGACCGGGTGTCGTGCTATTGGTGACGTTCGATCCGGCTGCCCGCGAACAACTCTCGCTTGCAGACGACATGGCTGCTGTCCGCTCGGCCTTCGATCAGATGCTGGTTCACAAGGGCCTCGTGACGCAGGGGCAGTTGGAGCTGATCAGGACCGGCACCAGGTCCCGTGGCGTGGTGACCGCGATGAGAGCGACGGGCGCCGCGTGCGAGGACTACCGGGAGGTCGAACTCGACCTCATGGTCCGTCGCCCGGCGGGGGGACAGTTTCCTGCCCACGAGACCGCACTGGTGCCCGAGTCGGCATTGGACGGGGTCGCTCCAGGGTGCGTGATCGACGCCTATTACCGCCTCGACGACGAATCCTCGGTCGCGGTCTGCGTACCACCCGGTTGACTGATCAGCGCGCGCCGTCGACCGCGAACGTGACGAGCGCGGCCCAGTACAGCGGGCTGGCCGTCGGGTCGCCGGAGCGCCACTGTCGCATGCGTTCCCGCTGCCACCGATTGACTGCGCAGCCGCCCTCGTCGTCGCCGTGTGCCCGGTCGACTGCAGTCACGAGGTCGGCCATCGGATCGACCGTGCCGCCGGTGAACTGCTGGTACCCCGCCGTCGTCGGCAACGACCAGAGCGTCGCCGTCACCAATTCGGCGCCGCACAGGATCATCGCCGCCACGAGTCCCGTCGCCTCGTCGAATCGGTAGTCGCCGCCCGACGCGCACGCGAGCAGTGCCACCCGGGGCGGCATGGGCATGCGC
>NZ_JBOGDD010000638.1:0-8213 GCF_050701675.1 Mycobacterium sp.
CGGCCGAGGTTCCTGTCTACGCGTACGACATTCCCGTTTGCGTCCACACCAAGCTCGATCCCGACCTCCTCGTCGAGCTCGGAAGCAGCGGCGCCATCGCCGGAGTCAAGGACTCCTCGAATGACGACGTCTCGTTCCGTCGATTGGTGTTGAAGAACCGACTGGCCGGAGAACCGCTGGTGTTGTTCACCGGTCACGAGTTCGTCGTCGACGGTGCGTATCTCGCCGGGGCCCACGGCTGCGTTCCAGGCCTGGGCAATGTCGATCCCGCGGGCTATGTGCGCCTGCATCGGGCCTGCCAAGACGGTGATTGGGCCGCAGCCCGTACGGAGCAGGACCGCCTCGCGTCGCTGATGGAGATCTGCCTCGCTCCCCGCGGCATGACCGGATGGGGCGCAGGCGTCGGCGCGTTCAAGACCGCTCTCGTGCTCCAGGGAGTGATCAGCAGCAACCAGGTTCCCGAGCCGTTCGACGCCCTCACCGGCGCCGACGTCGACGCGATCAAGCGCATCCTGGACCGGTGCGGTCCGCGCCCTTGACACGTCATTCCGACCCGACGCCCCGTAGCACCTTCATCGGGGTGGACCTCGGCGGCACCAAGACCGCCGCGGGGCTCGTCGCCTCGGACGGTCAGGTGCTCATCGAACTGTCGGCACCCACCCCTGCGCTAGAGGGTCCGAGTGCCATCATCGGCGCCGTCGTCGACCTCACCACCCGAATCAGACGCCAGGCCGCCGAGCGAGGCCTGTCCGCGCCCGAGGGGATCGGGATCGGCTCGGCCGGAGTGATCGACCCGCAGACCGGGAGAGTCCTCGCTGCGACCGACCACCTGCGGGCGTGGGCCGGCACTCCGCTGGCTGACTCAGTCTCGGTGGCCACCGGGCTGCCGACCCGGGCCATCAATGACGTGCACGCCCACGCACTCGGTGAGGCACTCCATGGCGCCGGCCACGGCAAAGCCGTCGTCTTGGTCGTCGCCGTCGGCACCGGTCTCGGTGGCGCTCTCGTCATCGACGGTCATCCGATGAGCGGTGCGCGAAACGTCGCCGGACACTTGGGCCACGTCCCGGCACCCGAAGCCGAGGGCCTGCCCTGCGCCTGTGGAGGACGCGGCCATCTCGAAACCGTCGCGTCCGGAACCGGTCTGCTGGCCCACTACCGCCGCCGCGGCGGAGACGCCGATGACACGCGTCAGATCATCGACACTGCGGCGTCCGGAGACGATCTCGCCAGCGACTGCGTCCGGGTTGCCGCCTGGGCTCTTGGACGGGCCGTCGGCGGCTGGATCAACATGCTCGACCCCGATGTCGTCGTCGTCACCGGAGGCCTCGCACAGGCCGGACCATTGTGGTGGGACGCACTCGAGCGTGCCGCCCGTCAGGAGACCATCGCCGCTGCAGCCGACTGTCCGATTGTGCGGGCCAGTCGCGGTGCCCAAGCCGCGATCCTCGGTGCCGCTGCGCTGTTCGGTAAATCCCGACCCTAGAACCGGAGGAGAACCATGGACGAATTGATCACCGCGCTACGCAACGGCCTAGTGGTCTCGTGCCAGGCATACCCGGGCGAGCCCCTACGCCACCCCGAAACCATGGCCCAGATGGCAGAAGCAGTCGTTGCCGGCGGCGCCGTCGCCATCCGCGCCCAAGGGCTTTCGGACATCTCCTTCATCAAGGGACGTACTGAAGTGCCTCTGATCGGGCTGTGGAAGGACGGACACGAGGGCGTCTTCATCACTCCGACGCTTCGACATGCGCGTGCGGTGCGTGATGCCGGCGCAGACATCGTCGCGCTCGACGGCACGCGCAGACCACGTCCTGACGGGCTCACCGTCGCTGCGACCATCCATCAACTGCGACAAGACAAACCAACAGTGGTCATGGCCGACTGCGGATCCCTGGACGACGCTATCGCCGCCCGGGACGCCGGGGCAGATCTCATCGGCACCACCCTCGCGGGGTACACCGGGGAACGCCCCAGGACCGACGGCCCCGACCTCGAATTACTCGCCCAGATCGTCGACCACGTCCGGGATGTGCCGGTCGTCGCCGAGGGCAGATTCCATACCCCAGCACAGGCGGCCGCAGCCCTGCGCGCCGGTGCGCACGCCGTCGTCGTCGGCACGGCAATCACCCACCCCACCACCATCACAGGATGGTTCAAAGCTGCCATCAGCGGTGCTGAACTCTTCGTCGGGCACGAGTAGATGGAAGTCGTCATTCTGAAGGATGCCAAGCAAATCGGCACCGTCGCCGCCGACGCGATCGGCGCTCTACTCCGTCGCAAACCGGCCGCCGTTCTGGGCCTTGCGACCGGCTCGTCACCAATGGCGATCTACGACGAACTGGCCGCGCGCTTCGACGCCGGACTGATCTCCTTCGCGCAGGCACGCGGTTTCACCCTCGACGAGTACGTCGGTCTGCCCGCCGACCACCCAGAGCGGTACTGGAACGTCATCAACACAGTGTTCGCGTCCCGGGTCGACTTCGTCGACAGTGCCGTCCGCGGCCCCGATGGTCTGGCCGCCGACATCCCGGCCTCCTGCGAGGCTTACGAGGCTGCGATCCGGCAGGCGGGCGGTATCGACATTCAGATACTCGGGATCGGCACCGACGGGCACGTCGCGTTCAACGAGCCGGGGTCCTCCCTGGCATCCCGCACCCGGATCAAAACGTTGACGAAACAAACCCGGCTCGACAACGCCCGCTTCTTCGGCGGTGACCTGGAAGCCGTGCCCACACACTGCCTGACTCAGGGGTTGGCGACCATCATGGCGGCCCGGCACCTGATCCTGGTGGCAACAGGCCACAGCAAGGCTGAAGCCGTGCATCACCTCGTCGAGGGAGCGCTCAGCGCACTGTGGCCGGCGACCGCTCTCCAGCAGCACCCGCATGTGACGGTGCTGCTCGACGAACACGCGGCCGGCCGGCTTCAGCTCATCGACTACTACCGTGAGACGTACCGCTGCAAACCCGAGTGGCAGAGCGTCTAGACGCCACATGTTGTTGACCGCACACACCGTAATCACTGGCCGGGAACTGTTGCGGCCCGGGTGGATCGAGGTATCCGAGGGTCTGGTGTCTGCGGTCGGTGCCGGCCTTGGGCCCCGGCCCGCGGATCGCGATCTCGGCGACGTAACGGTGGTGCCGGGCTTCGTCGACACACATCTGCACGGTGGTGGAGGGGCAAACTTCTCGGCCGCCTCGACCACGGAAACCGCCGCCGCCGTGGCGTTGCACCGCCAACACGGCACCACCACACTGATCGCCTCGCTCGTCTGCGCCGCTCCCGCCGAGCTGCTGCACCAGGTAAGGGAATTGGCAGAGCACGTCCGCGCCGGCCTGGTCGACGGGATTCATCTGGAGGGTCCCTGGCTTTCCACCCGGCGGTGCGGCGCGCACCTACCGTCGTTGATGCGCGACCCGGACCCAGTGGAGATCAAGGCCATCATCGACGCCGATCTCCTCGTCGCGGGAGTGCTGCGACGAGGATCGTGGGAGATGCTCGCGATCTGAACTGGTGCACGGGGCGATGACCGCGACCACTAGTGACGAAACGCAGCCATTGTCAGAGCCCGCGCGGCCGCCCGGATCGTCACTGGATTCCCCGCTTCGATGACCTCGTCGATGTGTAGGTCGTGGAGTTCCTCGGTGCTGACGTCGCACCGTCCGACCACTGCCCACACGGGGGTCTCTTGTCGCACCGCCCGTGCAGTGACGCCGGAGATGACCTTGCCTTGAGCGGTTTGTCCATCGAGCCGCCCTTCACCCGTGATGACGGCATCCGCTCCGCGGAGAAGGTCGTCGAACCCCACGATGTCGAGCACGTGGTCAATCCCCGAGACCAATTGCGCGCCGTGAGTCGCCCACAACGCGCCAGATAGCCCACCGGCCGCACCCGTCCGCGGTATCTCGCGTGGGTCCCTGGGGAGTTGTTGCGCAAACTCGTTGAGCGCCTGTTCGAGACGCTGAACCGTGTCAGCGTCGGCGCCCTTCTGCGGCCCGAACACTCGCGCCGCATCAAGGTAGGGGGATGACACGTCGCACAAGACGGTCAGTCTCGCATCGCCGAGCCCACCGGCATCGGCGATGGCCCGAAGCGCTCCTCGGCCTCCGTCGGTGCTGGCGCTTCCACCCACACCGACCCAGATGTCCGACGCACCCGTTGCCGCGGCGGCAGCGATCAGCACGCCGGTGCCGTAGGTGGTCGCGGCCTCGGCATTGCCTGGCGTCGGTGAACTCATGTGCAGCCCGCTCGCCGTCGCGGTCTCCACCACCGCAGTGCGGCCGTCGCCGGATAGGAGAAACGATCCGTCGATAGGCTGACCCAAGGGACCAGCCGTCGGAATCGAAATAGTATTGGCATTCAAGACTTTACGTAACACATCGGCGGTTCCTTCGCCACCGTCCGCGAGCGCGGCGATCACCGGACTCCCGCCGGCGTCGCGCACACCGGCAGCCAAGGCATCGGCCACGACGGCGGCGGACATCGTGCCCTTGAAGGAGTCCGGCGCCACCACGACGGTCGCCACGGCGGTCACGTCCGGTCTCCAGCCGCGAACGCGGCGGCCATTGAGCTTCGCATCGGGGCAGAGTCACACGGCTGAAATCGGCCTGTCAAACACTCGGCCGTGGAAGGCCCCGCCATTGGGTGTTGACGTCCGCGCCGGAGCGTCCTATGGTCTGAGTCACATATCCACATTATGGAGCTGGAGCCCACATTATGGAGATCCCAGGAGCGCAGAGTGCCTACCGGGTGCTCGACATCCTCACCGAGGTGTCCGTCCATCCGCGCGGATCCACCGCCGGCGAGATCGCCCGAAGGGTCGACGTGACCGCGCCGACCGCTCACCGGCTGTTGAAGGTACTGTGCGACAGGGGCTTCGCCGTACAGAATGAATCCGGCAAGTACGTGCCAGGCCCTCAGCTCCGGGTCCTCGCCGGCGACGGCGTCGACCACGCCACCCTCAACGACATCAGCCGCCCCTTGCTGGCCCGGCTGCGCGACGAGGCCTCCGAGACGGTGTTCCTCTCCGTCCGAGAAGGCTTGCAGCTGACCTACCTTGTCGTCATGACGTCATCGCACTCAGTTCAGATGTACGGCGAACGGGGACAACAGGTTCCACTGCACGCCACCAGTCAGGGAAAGGTCATCCTGGCGTTCCTGCCTCCCGGCGTCGGCGAACGCATCATCGACCAACTCGAACTCCCCCGCTACACCCCAGCCACCATCACCTCGACGGCCGACCTGCACGAAACGATGTACGACGTCCGACGCGAGGGATACGCGCTGAACCTCGAGGAGCGCGAACTCGGCGTCCGGTCAGTGGCGGCGCCCGTGCTGGACGCCGCAGGCAACGTGGTCGCGTCCGTGTGCGTCGGCGGACCGATCTTCCGGGTCAGTGAGGACGATCTGCGCGGCCGGTTGGCCGACCTCGTGTCCTCCACCGCCGAGCAGATCAGCGCAGAGCTGGCACGCCGCAGCGATCCCGAGGCACGCACCGACGACCGGGCCGCACAATGACCGCCCAGACGGTGCGCACGGTCGACCAGATCACCATCGGTGCCACCGCGTCGCACAGCGCGACGATCGACGCCGAGATGATCGCCGCCTACGCCGTGATGACCGGGGACCACAACCCGATTCACGAAGACGCCGAGTACGCACAGCAAACCCGATTCACCCGGCCCGTGGCCCACGGACTCCTCGTCGGCGGATTCATCCAGACCGCCCTGACGAAACTCGTTGCACCGGGCGGGGTTTCCACCAAATATGCGATCGATCTGTTGGCTCCCGCATTTGTCGGAGCCACCATCACCGCCAGCGCCACCTGCACGGACTTGAACCTGGTGTCCCGTCGGGCCACCTTCACCACCACCGTCCTCGACGACGAGACACGGACGAAGTTGATCAGCGGAACGGCCGTCGTCGCCTTTCCCAAAGGAGAGCACCGATGAGCACCATCCGCAAGGTCCTTCCGACGTTGGTCTGCGCCGCCACCGCCATCGCCATGTCGGCCTGTAGCAGCAGCGTCAACAACAACGCCGATCCCTCGGCATCCTCGGCGACCAACGTCGCGATCGACGACGGCGGGTGCACGAAGAACCACGATGCGATCGCCAAGGCCCAACAGACCCTCGCGAGCAACCTCTACGGCATCGCCTCCGAGAACTCCGACAAGGGCACCAACACCAACCCCAACCCGAAGGGCGAGAACGACCCGCTCACCATCACCTTCTCCATCGAGGGCCTGAGCCACCCATTCCTGGTGAAGCAGAAGCAACTCGCCGAGGAAGCCGCCCAGCGCAACGGTGTCAAGATCAACGTCGTCAGCGCCAACGACGACGTCAACCAGCAGTTCAACGACATCCAGACCGCGATCGCCCAGGGCACCGACGCCCTGATGATGATGCCGGCCAACACCGAGGGACTCGACGCCGTTCTCTCCCAGGCCGAGACTGCCAAGGTCCCCTACTTCTTCAGCCAGAAGGGCATGCTCGGCGTCAAACCGGCGTCGCAGGTGCTGGCCCCCTACGCCACCGAGGGCAAGATGCTCGGCGAATGGGTGGCCGACCACTACAAGGGCAGGCCCGACGTCAACGTCGCCATCATCTCCGGCATCCCAGGCGACGCTTCCAGCGACGCCCGCATCAACGCCTTCTCGCTGCCCCTGTTGCGGGCGTGCACCTTCAACATCGTTGCCAACCAGCCCGGCAACTATCGCCGCGGCGACTCGGAGAAGGCCGCGCAGAACATGCTGTCGGCCAACCCCAACGTCAATCTGATCGTCGGCGCCAACGACGAAGCCGCACTGGGCGGTCTGTCCGCGCTGCAATCCGCCGGGCGCAAGGGCGTGGACGTCGTCGGAATGGACGGCGAGACAGACATGTTCACCGCCATCAAGAACGGCCAGGCGCTCGCGACGGTCATCCACAAGCCGACCGCAGGGATCGTCGTCGACGAGGCCGTCCAGTACCTGCGGGGCAAGCCGGTGCCGCAGTACAAGGTTCTTCCCGAGGATCTCGTGACCAAGGCGACCATCGACGCCGGAAACGCCACCCCGGCGTTCTGACCGCACCCACCCATCACTGCGACGCCACCAACACGACGCATCGGTCTTAGGAGTACCCATGACCACCACCTCGACCCGGCCGAAACCAACCGGCCCCGCCCAGCCACCGCCGGCACGTGGACGGATCCTGGACAACCGCAACATCAAGCAACTCGCTCAGCTCGGGCCAGTCGTCGCACTGGTCCTGCTGGCCGGGTTCTTCGCGATCCAGGCACCGCAGTTCACCACCGCAGGCAACCTCACCAATGTCCTGCAACAGGTTTCGATCACCGCCGTCGCGGCCGTCGGAGCGACCGTGGTCATCCTGGTGGCCGGCATCGACCTCTCGGTCGGTTCGGTGGTCGCCCTGACCGGTAGCGTGGCCGCGCTCTACCTACAGCACGCCACCCTCGGAGCAGGGATGTCCGCGGTCGTCGCCGTCATCGTCAGCCTGGTGGTGGGTACCGGATGTGGACTGCTCAATGGTCTGCTGGTCACCATGGCCAAAGTGCCGGCATTCATTGCGACACTGGCCACTCTGACGGCACTGCGCGGCATCGCCCTGCTGATCACCAACAGCTACCCGATCTCGATCAAGAACACCTCGTTCACCCAGATCGGGTTGGGCAAGGTCGGCCCCGTGCCGATTCCGGTCATCATCATGGCCGCCACCTTCGCCGTGGGTTACGTGATCCTGCACCGGCTCAAGATCGGCCGGCGGATCTACGCCGTCGGCGGCAACCGCGACGCCGCCAGGCTCTCGGGCATCCGGGTCTCTCGAGTCCTGTTGTTCGCCTTCATCTTCGCTGGACTGTGTGCCGGGATAGCCTCGCTGATCCTGACCGCCAAGCTGTCTTCGGGACAACCCGCGGGCAGCGTCGGGTTCGAGCTCGACGTGATCGCCGCCGTTGTCGTCGGTGGCACCAGCCTCTTCGGTGGCCGCGGCCGACTGGCAGGCACCTTCTTGGGCGCCCTCGTGATCGCGGTTCTCGGCAACGGGCTGACGTTGATGAACGTGCCCTTCTACTGGCAGCAGATCGTCACCGGAGCCGTCGTCGTCGCCGCGGTCGTGCTCGACAGGGTCACGCGAGGGGAGCCGGGAGAATGAGTCTGGCCGCAGCACCGCCACGCACCGCCATGCTCGAAGCCCGCGGCATCTCCAAGC
>NZ_JBOGDD010000639.1:0-5278 GCF_050701675.1 Mycobacterium sp.
ACCGAACTCGTCGCGAAGGTGGCTGAGCAGCCCCAGGATCGCCTTCGTCGTGCTCGGATCCAACCCCGACGTCGCCTCGTCCGACAGCAGGTAGGAAGGTCCCAGAGCGAGCGCGCGGGCGATCCCGACCCGCTGCTTCTGGCCACCCGAGAGCTGGGCGGGGAGATAGTCGCGGCGATCGGCCAGACCCACCCTGTCGAGCAGCGACGTGACGCGTTTCTCGACGGAGGCATCGGTGGCTCCGAGGTACTCCAGGGGAAGCGCCACGTTCTGGGCGACGGTCCGGCGCCTCAGAAGGGGTGCCGTCTGGAAGATGACGCCGACGCTGCGGCGCGCCTTGAGCAGTTCGGCACCCTCCAGCCGCGTGAAGTCCTTCCCGTCGACGCGGACGGTGCCGCTGCTGGGACGCTCCAGGAAGCTGACACAGCGTGACAACGTGGTCTTCCCCGCGCCGCTGGGACCGACCACGGCCAGGATCTCGCCGTTGGGCACCGACAACGAGATGTCCTCGAGGACGGTGCGGTCCCCGAACCGTTTGGTCAGGTTCTCGATTTCGATCATGTGGGCTCTCTTGACTTGATCTTGGGTGGGCTTCCCGGAGACGGACTCGAATCCGCGCAGCGGCCGTCCTCCAACTGAGAATCAGAGGGTGAACTTCTGACGCGATCCGGCGGTCCGTTGGCGGATACGGCCCCGGATTCAGGCGTGCTGAGCACGGAAGGTCCAGGGCCCGATGGTCAGACTCGCGGTAAAGGTACGCACCTCGACGAGGGCGGCAAAGGGTACCGATCTGGCTGATCCGAATTGACGATTTCGAGGCCGCCCGCGGCCCCACCCCCCGCTCTTCGGCCGGTCAGACGGGACGGGACGTCCGAGACTGTGGTCAAGGGGTTAGGCTGACCCAAGTTCCACGAGTCGTCTGGAGGCGTCATGGTCAACGTCAAGCGCGGGATTGTTGCCTTCGGGTGTGCGGCGGCGTTCGCCGCTGCGCCCTTGGTCGTGGCGTCCCCAGCTGCCGCCAAGGACTGCCCATGGGGCACGGTCCCCCGGTCGAACGGGGTGTGCACGCAAGGCCAGGCAGGCGGTTTCGGTGCGCCCGGCGTCGTCGTTCCGCCGATGACGGGCTCGACCGGTGCCGACGTGGTCAACAACCCCAACGGTTTCGGTTCGGTGAACGGCATCCCCTGTACTCCTGAGCACATGGGAACCTGCATCGGCCTTCAGCAGAGCCAGGGCTAGCTCAGGGCTGGCAGGCCCCCGGGCCCGCACGGGTATTGCGAACGGCGTCAACCAGTTCGACGGCCGACCAGCTGCGTGATGCCGCCGCCCTTTGAATCGCCATGACGCAAAGCCGTGACTTCGAGCGGCGCTACGGCGAGGATTCGGCCAGTGACCCGATCGATTCGCTTCAACGCGTTCGACATGAACTGCGTCGCCCATCAATCCCCCGGTCTCTGGCGGCATCCGCAGGACCAGTCTTCGCGGTACAAGGATCTGGCCTACTGGGCCGACCTCGCGAAACTCCTCGAGCGCGGCAGGTTCGACGGCCTGTTCATCGCCGATGTCCTTGGCACGTATGACGTCTACGGTGCGAGCGACGAAGCCGCCATCCGACAGGCCGCCCAGGTCCCGGTCAACGACCCGCTGCTGCTGGTGTCCGCCATGGCGCTCGTCACCGAGAACCTGGGATTCGGAATCACCACCGGCACCGGGTTCGAACATCCCTATCCGTTCGCGCGCCGGATCTCCACCCTCGACCACCTCACCGGAGGCCGCGTCGGGTGGAACGTGGTCACCGGGTATCTACCGGCGGCGGCCCGCAACATGGGGCAGACCGATCAGCCCGCCCACGACGCTCGCTACGACCATGCCGACGAGTACCTCGAGGTGCTCTACAAGTTGTGGGAGGGGTCCTGGGAGGACGACGCGGTGATCCGCGATCGCGAGAGCGGGGTCTTCACCGATCCGGCGAAGGTGCATCACATCGGGCACGCCGGAACGCATTTCACCGTGCCGGGAATCCATCTCTCCGAACCGTCTCCACAGCGGACCCCGGTGATATTCCAAGCGGGGGCGTCGGCGCGCGGCGTCCGTTTCGCCGCCGAGAATGCCGAGGCCATCTTCACCGCCGCCCCCACCAAGGCGATTCTGAGCGAGACGGTCACCACGATTCGGCGCGAGCTGGAGTTGGCCGGGCGGGATCCCTACTCCGCGAAGATCTTCAACCTGACGACCGTGATCACGGCGGACTCCGATGACGAGGCCCGCGCCAAGCACGTGGAGTACCTGTCCTACGGCGACCCGGAGGGTGCGCTGGTCTTCATGTCGGGCTGGATGGGTGTCGATCTGGCGCGCTACGGCTTCGACGAACCGATCGGCAACGTGGACTCCAACGCGATCCTGTCTGCGGTGAAGGCGTTCCAGTCCGCCGACCCCGACGGAGGCGAGTGGGCGGTCCGCGACATCGCCGACTGGGGCAAGATCGGCGGCATCGGACCGCTCGTCGTCGGTTCGGGAGCCCGCGTGGCCGACGTACTGCAGGAGTGGGTCTCCGAAACCGACGTCGACGGCTTCAACCTCGCCTACGCGATCACCCCTGGAACGTTCGCCGACTTCATCGAGCACGTGGTGCCGGTGCTCACCGCCCGCGGCGCCTACCAGTCGGAGTACGCCCCGGGGACGTTGCGCAACAAGCTCTTCGGTCGCGGTGACCGACTGCCCGACGAGCACCGTGGCTCGACCTACCGGGTGGGTGGTTCGTCGTCGACGATCATCGAGCGACCGTCCACCGTGCCGTCGTCGTCCGCTTCGGTAGCCTCGCAGCCGACGGCCAGTAGATAGGCCGACGGCCAGTAGATAGATAGGAGCACTCCCGTGCCCGTGAAGCTTCATTGGTTCCTGCCCACCTACGGCGACAGCCGGCACATCGTCGGCGGTGGCCACGGAACCCCGGCAGGCGCAGCGCACAGCGACCGCGACGCCTCGATCGACTACCTCGCCTCGATCGTCAGGGCCGCCGAGTCGTTCGGGTTCACCGGCGCCCTCATCCCCACCGGCGCGTGGTGCGAGGACGCGTTCGTCACCGCCGCTCTCCTCGCCCGCGAGACCACCTCGTTGGCGTTCCTGGTCGCGTTCCGCCCAGGACTCGTCAGCCCCACCCTGTCGGCGCAGATGGCGGCCACCTTCGCCAGACACGCCCCAGGCCGCATTCTGCTCAACGTCGTCGTCGGGGGTGAGGCGCACGAGCAGCGCGCCTTCGGCGATCACCTGGACAAGGACGCGCGCTACGAACGGTGCGACGAATTCCTCGACGTCGTCCGCCGGTTGTGGTCCGGTGAGACGGTGACGAAGGACGGCGCGCACATCAAGGTCGAGGAGGCGTCGCTGGCGACGCTGCCGAACCCGTTGCCGCCGTTGTACTTCGGAGGTAGCTCACCTGCCGCCGGTCCCGTCGCGGCCCGGCACGCCGACGTGTACCTGACCTGGGGCGAGCCGCCCGCTGCCGTTCGCGAGAAGGTGGAGTGGATCCGCAAGGAGGCCGCGAACCAGGGGCGCACCGTCCGGTTCGGCATCCGGTTGCACACCATCTCGCGTGACACCGCCGACGAGGCATGGTCGCAGGCGGACAAGCTCATTGGTGCGCTCGACGAGGAAACGGTTCGCTCGGCGCAGGCCGGCCTGAGTCGCAGCCAATCCGAGGGGCAGCGCCGGATGCGGGCGTTGCACGAAGCCAACCGCGCCGACGGCTCCTGGAACGACGCGCGCAGCCTCGAGGTGGCGCCGAACCTGTGGGCCGGGGTCGGTCTGGTTCGCGGCGGGGCAGGCACGGCACTGGTGGGCAGTCACACCGACGTCGCCGACCGGATTGCCGAGTACGCGGAAGTCGGCATCGACGAGTTCATCTTCTCCGGTTACCCGCATCTCGAAGAGCTCTTCTGGTTCGGCGAGGGCGTCGTGCCGATCCTGCGCGAACGCGGACTCTTCGACGCGGGCCGCGTGGACGTGGCGCCCGCCTCGATCCCGTTCGTCAGCGCCGTTCGGTGAGTGCGCCTGCCACCGCCACGGACGCCGCAGCCAAGCACGTCGCCTCGGCGGGCGACGCCGTGGCAGTGGCCGAACGGCTCGCGGAGCAGTTCGGCGTCGAGGCCAGTGCCCGCGACGCCGATCGCGACCTGCCGCACGAACAGGTGCGGACGCTGAAGGGCTCGGGGCTGTTGGCGCTGTCGGTACCCGCCGAGTACGGCGGCGTGGACGCCCCCGCGACGGTGGTGACCGAAGTGTTCCGGCTGCTTGCGCACGCCGACCCGTCACTGGCTCAGATCCCCCAGTCACACTTCGCGTTCCTAGAAGCGCTGCGGCTCAAGGGGACTGGTGAGCAGAAGGCCTTCTTCTACGACATCGTCCGCGCGGGGGGTCTGTTCGCGAACGCCCAGTCCGAGCGTGGCCCACATCCGATCGACCTGGACGCCACCACGCTTACCGCGACCGACTCGGGCGAGTACGTGCTGAGTGGCCGCAAGTTCTATTCGACCGGTGCGCTCTTCGCGGACTGGCTGATCGTGCGCGCGTCCGTTGCGGACGGCTCAGGCGATGCGCCGACCTCCGCGACGCCGAAGGCGTTGGCGTTCATTGCGAGGGACGCCCAGGGACTGCAGGTCGTCGACGACTGGGACGGAATGGGCCAGCGCACCACCGCTTCCGGCACCGTCACCCTCGACGACGTTCTGGTCCCTGCCAGCCACGTCGTACCGTTCACCCCGATCTTCGCCGAGCCCACCGTCTACGGTGCGCACGCCCAGTTGCTGCACGCGGCGATCGACGTCGGCATCGCCACCGGCGCACTGGCCGAAGGCGTCCGTCAGGCTGCGACGGCGCGTCCCCACTTCGAGGCACGGGTGGCCTCCGCGGCGGAGGATCCGACGCTGATCCACGTGGCGGGTGAACTGGCCGTCACCGTGCGCGGCGCGCAGGCGCTGCTCGCCGAGGCGGCGCGTCACGTCGACGGCGCGCGGGCCGATCTGACCCCGGACACCGCAGCCGCCGCGTCGGTGGCCGTGGCGGTGGCCAAGGTCGCCGCGGTCCGCGCCTCGCTCGACGCCTCGTCGGGGCTGTTCGAACTCGGCGGCACCCGCAGCGCTTCGGCGGGCGGAAACCTGTCCCGCTACTGGCGCGATGCGCGCACCCATACGCTGCACGACGCGACCCGCTGGAAGCTTCAGCACATCGGCAGGTACGTCCTCTCGGGCACGAGACCACCGCGTCACGGGCAGCTCTAAAA
>NZ_JBOGDD010000640.1:0-5029 GCF_050701675.1 Mycobacterium sp.
GACTTCGACGACGCGTTGAAGGCCCAGCCCGGTGTTCTCAACGTGCTGAACCAGAAGGACCTGATCGACCGGCTCTTCGCAGTGCTCGACGGATTGAGTGCCGCGGCGTTCGCCGTGGCACTGGTCCAGGCCGTCGGTGCGATCCTGTTGATAGCCAACATGGTTCAAGTCGCGGCTTACACACGAAGAACGGAGGTGGGCATCATGCGACTGGTTGGCGCAAGCCGTTGGTATACGCAGCTGCCCTTCCTCGTCGAGGCCATGCTGGCCGCGTTCATCGGTGTGGTGATATCGATCGTCGGCCTGATTCTGGTGCGCGCACTATTCCTCGAGAAGGCGCTCAACCAGTTCTATCAGGCGAATCTGATCGCCAGGATCGACTACGCCGACATCCTCTACATCTCGCCGATCCTGCTCTTCGTGGGGGTGGCGATGGCAGGTGCCACGGGTTACGTCACGCTGCGCCTCTACGTACGGCGTTAGCCGTGGCGAAGAAGTCGGCCGCGGAGGTCAAGAAGAACCGCAACAACCAGATCGTGGCCACCAACCGCAGGGCGCGGCACAACTATTCGATCCTCGACACGTTCGAGGCGGGTATCGCGTTGATGGGTACCGAGGTCAAGGCACTGCGCGACGGGCAGGCCTCGCTGGCCGACGCGTTCGCCACGGTCGACGACGGCGAGATCTGGCTGCGCAACGTCCACATCCCCGAGTATCACCACGGCAGCTGGACCAACCACGCGCCGCGGCGCAACCGGAAGCTGCTGCTGCACCGCAGCCAGATCGACACGCTGATCGGCAAGATCCAGGACGGCAACCTGTCGCTGGTCCCGCTGTCGCTGTACTTTCTGGACGGCAAGGTCAAGGTGGAGCTGGCGCTGGCCCGGGGCAAGCAGGCGCATGACAAGCGGCAGGATCTGGCCAAGCGCGACGCGGACCGTGAGATCACCAGAGAGCTGGGCAGGCGCTCCAAGGGCATGACCTGATCGGGGTCCTCTTCGCCCTGACGTCCGCAGTCGGCTACGGGGTGAGCGACTTCGTCGGCGGTCTGGCGTCGCGCAGGGTGGCCGCCCTGCGGGTGGTGCTGGTGTCCTATCCGGTGGCGATGGTCCTGCTGACCGTGATCGCCCTGGTCGTCGGTGGCCACGTGTCGCCTCCCGCGGTGCTGTGGGGTGGCCTGTGCGGCATCAGCCAGGCGTTCGGCGTGTGGTGGTTCTACGCCGCCCTCGGAGCGGGCCCGATATCGGTGGTGTCGCCGCTGACGGCCGTGCTCGTCGCGGGTGTTCCCGTCGGCGTCGGCCTGGTGCTGGGGGAGCGGCCCACGGCAGTCGCCGTCGTCGGCATCGTGCTGGCGTTGGTCGCGGTGCTGCTCGTCTCCAGGGAGGTTCGGGACGACGATCCTGAGCGGCAGCACCGTTTCACGGCCAAGGTCGCCTGGCTCACCGTCGGCTCTGGCCTGGCGTTCGGGATGAACTTCGTCATGATCGCGCAGGCGCCCGTCGAGGCCAACCTCTGGCCGCTGGTCTTCGCGAGGATCTCGGCCAGCGCCGTCGTCGTCGTCATCGCCCTGATCACTCGAAGCTTCAGCGCGCCGAATGGAACCCCGCTGCGCCTCGCGCTCGCCGCGGGCGTCATCGACACGATCGCCAACGTGGCGATGCTGTTGGCATTGCACGCATCGCTGTTGTCGCTGGCCGGTGTGTTGATGTCGCTCTACCCTGCTGCGACGGTGGGGCTCGCGTTGGTGGTGCTCAAGGAGAAGGTGACGCGCTGGCAGGCCGCCGGCATGGTGTTGGCCCTGGCGGCGGTGGCCCTGATCGCCGGAGGGTAACGCCTACCCGATCGGGTGATCGGCGGCCGATTCGCGCCGTGACCGGACCGGGACCAGTTATTCGGTGGCCGTTGTCGTATCCGTGGGTAGAATCGACTTTCCTGCTGAAGTTCGGCAGGGGTGCGAGGGGCTGAACGGTTTCGACTTCGCGCATCGAATCAAGGGAAGCGTGCCGGTGCAGGCAAATGACCACCGTAAGCGTCGTTGCAACCAATTAAGCGCCGATTCCAATCAGCGCGACTACGCCCTCGCTGCCTAAGCGACGGTGTGTCTGTCAGACCGGGAGCGCCCTCGGCCCGGACCCTGGCATCAGCTAGAGGGACAAACCGATACGTCCGGTCGCGGGACATATCGGGACACCAAACAGCGACTGGGATCGTCATCTCGGCTTGTTCGCGTGAACGAGAGATCCAAGTAGAGACATAGCGGACTGCGCACGGAGAAGCCTCGAGGGAATGCCGTAGGACCCGGGTTCGATTCCCGGCAGCTCCACAACAAAGATGCAGGTCAGGGATGTAATCCCTGGCCTGTTTTCTTTGTCCCGTCAGCACGCGAGGTTGCTCCTCCCTGGATGCGGGTTAGATTTAGGGATGTTTTCACGCCGCACGCGTCGCCCTCGGGCGGGCAGCGCGCGGTCAGCCGGTCGTTGGGTCGGGCTCGGCGCTTCGGCACTTCTCACCGCCGGCGTCCTGCTCGTTGCCCCTAGCGCGCCGCCGGTAGCTTCTGCCGACGACTGCGCCGACGCCGAGGTCATCTTCGCGCGCGGCACCGATGAGCCGCCCGGTCTCGGCCGTGTCGGCGATGCCTTCGTCGACTCGCTGCGCAAGCAGACCGGCGGCATGAACATCGACACCTACGCGGTGAACTACAAGGCCAGCAAGCTGCAGCTGCACGGTGATGACGGCGCCAAAGACGCGATTTCCCACATCAAGTCCACGGTGTCCTCCTGCCCGGACACCAAGATCGTCCTAGGCGGCTACTCGCAAGGCGCGAGCGTGATCGACATCGTCGCCGACGTTCGTCTGGCCGGCATCAAATGGGGCGATCCTCTACCGGCCCAGTACGCGAACAACGTCACGGCAGTCGCTACCTTCGGCGACGTGGCCACCCGCAGCGGCGAGGCGCTGCCGACCCGGAGCGCACTGCTCGGTTCCAAGGCGATCGACCTGTGCAACCCCAACGACCCGATCTGTCACGCGGGTCCTGGCAACGAATGGAGCGGACACACCGAGGGCTACATCCCCGTGTACACCACCCAGGCAGCGGCCTTCGTTGCGGCCAAGCTGCTGGCCGGATCCGGTCAGACGGTGCCCGGGTACGGCCCGGACTACGGTCTGCCACCTGAGTACGGCCCGGAGGCGCCGGGGTACGGCCTGCAAGCGCCGGGGTATGGCCTGCAGCCACCGGGGTATGGCCCGGAAACGCCTGGGTACGGTCCGGAGTCGTCGGCGCACGGTCCGCCACCCGGCCCCGAGACGCCGGGATACGGCCCAGAGACGCCGGGGTACGGACTGCAGCCACCGGGATCTGGCCCGTCGACATTCGGGCCTGCCTCGCCGACCCCCGAATTGGGATTGGTCTAGGGACCGCCGCGGCTCTCGCACCTGCCTGACCGGCTCGGGCGCAGACGGGTGTACCTCACCGGGCATGCCCAATGGGTTGTCTGCTGCAACTCACCGACCGAGAGCGGTAAGTGGTTGCTGGCGAAGATGTTCCAGGGTGCCGTCCGCTATTGGTGAGTCGGTACGGTGAGTCACCCAACCTTAGTCGGCCGTGTGGACGATGAGGATGTCGATCCTGGCTTTGCGGGCGACCTCGGCGGGCACCGAGCCCAGGAACCGTCCGGCGACAGAGTCCAGTCCTACGTCGCCGACGACGAGCAGGTTCGCGTTGACTTCTTCGACCAGCTTCACCAGTGCGTGGACGGGCGCGCCTTCTATCGCCCGCAGCTCGATGTCCCGAGCGCCGGCGCCCTTGGCCCGGTCATGCGCCTCCTGAAGGATCGCGTACACGGGCGCACTGCCGTGCAACTTGTAGCCCTCGCCGCCAAGTGCGTCCGCGGCGCGGGGGTCGGACACACGATCGTGCGATGGTGCTCTTGACCAGCCGCCCTTCTCGACGGCCGTCACATGCGCACTGGCGACGATCAGCTTCGCATTCGCCTGCGCTGCGACCTTGCCTGCGCTGTCGACCGCGCGCAATGAGGATTCGGAACCGTCGGTCCCAACCACCACGGTCCGATAGCCGTCCATGTCGCCTCCCAAGGGTCGTCACGACGACAGGGAACGTTAGCGCTTGGTCCTCGACGAGGGACCGGATTGGCGATCCAGGGGACGAACATTGGCGCACTGCATGATCGGCGAGGTCGGAAGGAAGCGTGGCAGCCCCGACGTCATTCATCGGTTTACATCTATATAGACATAAAGTAATATAGTCGGTATGTGGGGTACGACCTGGGGTGTCAGCGAAGCGGAACTGAGGGCGGCGCTGCCGTGCGACGGGCTCGCGTCTTCTGATTCGGTACGGATGGACCGCGCGATCTCCATTGATGCGCCGCCTCCGGTCGTGTTCGCCTGGCTGTGCCAGTTGCGGGTGGCGCCCTACAGCTACGACCTGCTCGACAACACCGGCCGACGCAGTCCGCGCAGCCGGTCGGTCGGACTGGCCGAACTGGCCGTCGGCCAGCGTTTCGTCCGCATCTTCGGCCGCGTGCACGTCTTCGAACTGGTGGCATTCTCGCCCGATGAGCACATCACGTTGCGGCAGCGAGAGTTTGGGCAGTTGGCACGGGTCGCCAAGGTGAGCAACTCCTATGCGATCACGCCGGTCGGTAACGGCACACGACTGCACGTGCGGGTGCTGTTCGACGGCCCGTGGCTGCTCGGTCAGATCCTCGCGCTGGTCAATCTGCTGATGATGCGCAAGCAGCTGCGCACCCTGAAGGGCCTCGCTGAACGCGACGCTCTCAGCGCACCTTGACGACGATCTTGCCCGTGGCGGTGCGGTTCTCCGAGTGGCGCTAAAGTCGCCGGGAGATCTCGCCATGCAGATCGGGCCACGGCGGGCGGCGAACCATGGCGATGGTGGCAAGGGTTGCCGACACCAGCCCCACCAACACTCCCATCATCGCGATGCGAGTGTTGTCCATCGCTGGAGACCAGACGGGTTTGCCATCCTTGATCACGAATACGCCGACGG
>NZ_JBOGDD010000641.1:0-2523 GCF_050701675.1 Mycobacterium sp.
GCACCATGGACCGGGCCGCCCCGCCGAGCCTGCCCACCCCGTCGCCGGGGATGGATCCGGACATCCTGCTACGCGAATTCCTCAAGGCCACCGCCGATCCAGCCAACCGACACCTCGCCGCACGCCAGTTCCTCACCGAATCAGCCTCCAGCGACTGGGACGACGCCGGTAGCGCGCTGTTGATCGACCGGGTGGTCTTCGTGGAAACCCGGGGTCCCGAACGGGTTTCGGTGACCATGAAGGCCGACATCCTCGGATCTCTCTCGGACATGGGGGTTTTCGAGACCGGTGAGGGTGCGTTGCCCGATCCCGGCCCGATCGAGATGGTGAAGACACCCGGGGGCTGGCGCATCAACAAGCTGCCCAACGGTGTGTTCCTCGACTGGCAGCAGTTCCAGTCGACGTACAAGCGCCACACCCTGTACTTCGTCGACCCGACCGGAAAGACCGTGGTCCCGGACCCGCGTTACGTGGCGGTGTCGGATCCCGACCAGCTGGCCACCGAGTTGGTCACGAAGCTGGTGTCCGGTCCCCGGCCGGAGATGGCCAACACCGTGCGCAATCTGCTTGGCTCGCCGCTGCGGTTGCGCGGGCCCGTCACCCGGGCCGACGGCGGCAAGACGGGCGTCGGCCGCGGCTACGGCGGTGCGAAGATCGACTTGGACAGCCTCTCGACCACCGATCCGCATACGCGGCAACTGCTTGCCGCGCAGATCATCTGGACGCTGTCGCGATCGGGCATCAACGGTCCGTACGTGATCAATGCCGACGGCGCCGCGCTGGACGACCGGTTCGCCGAGGGCTGGAACACCTCCGACGTCGCCGCCACCGATCCTGGTGCGGATCCCGGCGCGGCGGCGGGTCTGCACGCACTCGTCGGCGGGTCGCTGGTGTCGTTGGATGGGCAGAAGGCACCCCGGGTGCCCGGTTCCTTCGGGGACCTGCCGGGCCAGACGTCGGCCACCCTGTCCAGGAGCGGGCAGGAAGCGGCGTCGGTGGTGACGCTGCGGCCCGGCGCGCCGGACATGGCGTCGTCGCTCTGGGTCGGACAGGTCGGCGCGGATGCGTCGCAGGCGATCGACGGGCGCACGCTGTCCCGCCCCAGCTGGTCGCTCGACGATGCGATCTGGGTCGTCGTGGACGGCAACAACATCGTGCGCGTGATTCAGGAGGCGGCATCGGGACAGCCCGCGCGGATCCCGGTCGACGCCTCCGCGGTGGCCACGAAGTTCCCAGGAGTGGTGTCCGAGCTGCAACTGTCACGCGACGGCACGCGCGCGGCGATGGTCATCGAAGGCCAGGTCATCCTGGCGGGGGTGGAGCAGACCCAGGGCGGCCAGTACGCCCTGACCTACCCACGACGGCTGGGATTCGGTCTCGGCGACACCGCGGTGTCGTTGTCGTGGCGCACGGGTGACGACATCGTCGTCAGCCGAACCGATCCACAACACCCGGTGTCGTACGTCAACCTCGACGGGGTGAACTCCGACGGTCCGAGCCAGAATCTGCTCGCGCCGGTGTCGACGGTGGCGGCGAATCCGTCGACGCTCTACGTTGCTGACCAACGCGGCGTGCACCAGCTTTCGGGATCCGCCGCGGAGAACGACCTGACGTGGGTCGACATCCGGCCGCTGATGGTGGCCGGCGCCCTGCCCGTGCTTCCCGGCTGAATCTCCGCCAAAACAGTCCTGAATCAGCGCATTTGGACTGTGGCGTAAGGCGTTACCCTGGATTGGTCGGTGACTCAGTGGGGGATTTCGGTGTCGGATCTGCAGGTGACTACGTCTGCGCTTTCCTCGGTGGCTGGCGAGTTGGAGTCGGTGGCCGAGGGTTTGCGCACGAGCCTTGGCTCACTCGACGGCGAGGTGTCGGGGTTGCTCGGTCCGCGATGGTCTGGCGAGGCAGCATCGGCCTACGACGGGGTGTGGCGCGAATGGCACCAGGGCGCGCAGCAGGTCGTCGAGGGGCTGGTGAGGATGTCGGGGCTTCTGCAGGACGCGGCTCAGCGGTATGAGACGACGGACGCCTCGGGCGCCGCACGCGTCGCGGAGTCCGGATTGTGAGTTCCTTCAAGGTGGATCCTGCCGCATTGCTCGCCGTCGTCGACCGGATGTCGGAGTTCGACCAGCAGTTGGAGGCACACCTGGCCCACGCGGCGGGTTCCGTCGCCCAGCTGGGGACGTCCTGGTATGGCGACGGCGGCCAGGCCGAGCGCTCGGCGCAGCAGCGCTGGGACGAGGGCGCCCGCGAGATGCGGGAGGCCTTGGCTCGGCTCCGTCAGATCGCCGAGAGCGCGCACGAGAACTACTCCGGCGCCGCGCAGACCAACGTGCGCAATTGGGGCTAGGCCGTGACGGCACCCATCTCGGTGGATCCGTCTGCCCTGGCGGTGACGGGTGGAACCGTCGGCGGCGAGGGCGATGCGATCGCCGCAGCGGTCGGTGCGCTCGACTCGGCGTTGTCCGGCGCCGGGGCGATGTTCGGGCACGACGCGGCGGGCCTGGTCTTCGCGCAGAGCTATAC
>NZ_JBOGDD010000642.1:0-4508 GCF_050701675.1 Mycobacterium sp.
CCTTGAGGTAGGTGCCGCCACGCTTGAGTCGATCCTTCAGTTCAGCTCGCGCTCGACGTGCGGCAGCAGCCTTCTCCAACGCTGCCGCGCGCTGTTCGTCGGTCAACTGGGGAAGGGCCACGGGTTCCTCCGTCTCTCGCCATCTTCGTACTGGCCATCATCTAGTTGTGTCTTGACTGGTTAGAGAACCAGCCAGCGTCGACGACCGTACCCACGGCCGCTGACGAAAGCTAACCCCACCCCCCGAGTTACGGGGTCAAAACCGCAGCGTGTAGGGCGATCGCCAGTATTTCACCGGTGTGCCTGCGCCGGCCCGGGTGGGGTCTGACGCGGACGCGATGTCCCTGCATATCAATGGTTTTGGAGGTCTCGGCACGTGCCAATTGCCGGGGAAGCTGGCGGCGAGGGTGCCGAGCGGCTACCCGAAGGGACCCTCTTGATGAGAATTTCGCTGGTCACGGCGTGTCGGGCGTGTCGGATGCAGTGCGACGCGTGACGTTCGAGCCACGTCTGTCACTTGGGGTTACCCCCGTCACGTACTTCACTCACATGCAGGAGATAGCTGGCACACAGGTTCCCTCCATAGCGTGCGGCAGTCGGGGTTGATCCCTCCAAGACGAAGCCTCGAAAGGACAGATGCCATGCATCTCAAACGCGCGACCTGTGCGGCCGCCATCGCCATGGGTGTCGGTGCGTCCGCCTTGACCGCCGGTGCCGGATTCGCCGCCGCCCAGCCAGGCCCCTCTCCGTGTGGGCCGCAGGGCGGCACGTGCCAAGGCCCTGGCGGCGGACAAGGCGGCTCCGGTGGCCCCGGGGGGCCCCCGCGTCAAGACCAGGGCGGTCCAGGTGGACCTGGTGGGCAGGGCGGCCCTGGTGGGCAGCGTGGTCCTGGTGGTCCGCCACCGCAACAGCAGGGTGGACCCGGTGGGCCCGACGGCCGGGGTCCAGGTGGACCCGGCGGACCCGATGACCACGGCGGACCGGGCGGACCCGGTGGATTCGGCGGCCCAGGCGGCCCTGGCGGTGGGCCCGGCTACCACGGCGGCCCAGGTGGGCCGCAGTGGGGACCGCCTCCCCCCGACCAGGCCTGGCGCGGCATCGACCAGGGTCGCAACGACCATCAGCCGTTCAACTACAACAACCAGTGGGTGCAGCCCATCTACAACCAGGACTTCAACAACTGGGGCTTCTGGTTTCTCGGGGTCTGGATCCCGCTGTGACGATCTGAGTCATGCCTGAGCGAAAGAGTGGCCGGCGCGAAGGCGCCGGCCACCTTTCGCCGTTGCCCCTCCAGAGACGATCAACTACAGTGCGTAGTAGATCCTTGGAGGAGGTGCTCGCAATGCGGCGGACGACTCAGATTCTGGTGGCGATCATCGGTGTGGCGGTGGTCGGAATCGCCACGGGGCACCTCATACTCGGCGGTGGCGCCGTCATCGGCGGCAGTCCACTCAATGCGACTGCGGAGGGCGAGCATCGCTTCTTCGCCGCCATGTTCCTCTGTTACGGGTTCGCATTCCTGTGGTGCGTGCCCGACATCGAGAGCAAACGGCGGCCACTGAATCTGCTGGCCGGAGCGTTCCTCCTGGGTGGCCTGGCCCGGCTCGCATCCGTGGCCATCTCCGGACCGCCAAACGCCTTCTACCTGGCAATGCTCGCCGTCGAGCTGGCGGTGCCGTTCCTGCTCTTCTTCCTCACCTCGAAGGTGCCGCAATCCTCCTGATGGCAAACGGTTTTCCTTCTGTTACCCAACGCACAGCGGGCACTCACCGTGGCCCAAGGGTCAACCCATCTCCGCCACTTAACGTCATGTCCACGAGGCGAACTCACGCCCCGCAGACGATATGAGTGGAGTGGCACTGATGACCTTCAAGCGAGCCGTGTACGCATCGACACTAGCTGCCGGAGTAGGACTCGCCGGGTTGTTCGGCGTTGGCCTCGGTACGGCAGCAGCAGATCCCGGACAGGGTTGCAACGCACCGAACCGGCCGCCCTGCGGGCAGGACCAGCACAACAACAACTGGGGCCCGAACAACAACAACGGACCCAACAACAACTGGGGTCCAAACAACAACAACGGACCCGTCAACTGGCAAGGTCGCGGGGTTGACCAGGGCCGTCAGGATCACCAGCCGTTCAACTGGAACGGTCAGCAGGTGACCCCCATGCAGGCAGGCAACGGCCAAGGCTGGGGATTCTGGTTCGGCCCCGTCTGGATTCCGCTGTAAGCCACCAAATTACGAGGCGGCGGGTCACCGACAGCGGTGGCCCGCCGCTTGCACTTCCTCGGCCGGGTGCGGACGTCGTCGTGCTAAGGGACGAGGTACGCCACGGCGTCGCGCATCCGTTCTCCGGCCGCCCGCACCGCCGCGACGTCGGGTCCGGCCCGCAGCACCTCCCGGGAGACGGCCGGGAGCAAGGTGCCCGGCGCCGCACCGCCGAGGCCGCGCAGCCCATCCGGTCGTCCTCCTTGAGCACCGACCCCCGGCACCAGCACCGGACCGCCGAGCCCACTGAGATCGGGTAGTTCGGACAAGGTCGCGCCGACGACGACACCGACGGAACCCGTTCCAGTGCCGCGGTTCTCGGCGGCCACGTCGTCCACGATCGACTGGGCTACCGTCCGCCCGTGAATCTCTGCGCGCTGCACACTCGCACCTTCCGGGTTGGAGGTCGCAGCCAGGACGAATACACCGCGGTCGTGCTCGGCGGCGGTGTCGAGAAGTGGCCGCAGCGAGCCGAAGCCCAGGTAGGGCGAGGCCGTCACCGCATCACAAGCCAGCGGTGAGTCGCCAGCCCACGCGGCGGCGTAGGCCGCCATGGTGGTGCCGATGTCGCCGCGTTTGGCGTCGGCCAGCACCAGCACGCCGGCGTCGCGCAGTTCGGCTATGACGGTTTCGAGCACGGAATATCCTGCTGCGCCGTAACTCTCGAAGAACGCCACCTGCGGCTTGACGATCGCGAAGCCCGAGAAGGCCTCGACGCAGACGTCACAGAACGTGTTGAGCCCGTCGACGTCCACCGGCAGGCCCCATGCCGTCAGCAGTTCCGGGTGCGGGTCGATGCCCAGGCACAGCGGGCCCCGTTCCGCCGCCGCGGTGGCCAGCCGCGCCCCGAAGCCGGTCACTTCTGCGCACCGAGCCTGCTGTGCAGCTCCTGTAGTGACATCACGCCGATGTCGCCGCGAATGCCCGCCTCGATCCCCTGCACCGCCGCGGACGCGCCCTGCACCGTCGTGACGCAGGGAATGTTCATCGCCACCGCGGCGGACCGGATCTCGTAACCGTCGATGCGTGGCCCCGAATTCCCGTACGGCGTGTTGATCACCATGTCGACGTCACCCGCCCGGATCGCCTCGACCGCCGACAGGATGGGACGGCCTCCACCGGGCTCTTCGAAGTGCTTGCGCACCACGTCGCAGGGAATGCCGTTGCGGCGCAGCATCTCCGCAGTGCCCTCGGTGGCCAGCACGCGGAAGCCGAGATCGGCAAGCCGTTTGACCGGGAACACCAGTGAGCGCTTGTCGCGGTTGGCCACCGAGACGAACACCGTGCCTTGCGCAGGCAGCGAGCCGTACGCCGCGGTCTGGCTCTTGGCGAACGCGGTGCCGAAGTCGCGGTCGATTCCCATGACCTCGCCCGTTGACTTCATCTCGGGGCCCAGCAGCGAATCCACCTGCGAGCCGTCGGCCTTGCGGAAGCGGTTGAACGGAAGCACCGCCTCCTTCACCGCGATCGGGGCGTTCGGCGAGACGCTGGCTCCATCGCCGGTCGCGACCAGCAGGCCCTCCTCGCGCAACTGGGCGATCGTGGCACCCAGCATGATCCGGGCGCATGCCTTCGCCAGCGGCACCGCGGTGGCCTTCGAGACGAAGGGCACCGTGCGGCTGGCGCGGGGGTTGGCCTCCAGGACGTAGAGCACGTCGTCCTTGAGCGCGTACTGCACGTTCAGTAGGCCCACCACGCCGATGCCGTGGGCGATGGCCTCGGTGGCGTGGCGAACCGCCGCAATGTCCTGGCGGCCCAACGTGACCGGCGGAAGTGCGCACGCCGAGTCGCCGGAGTGGATGCCCGCCTCCTCGATGTGCTCCATCACGCCGCCGATGTAGACCTCGGCGCCGTCGCACAGGGCGTCCACGTCGATCTCGATCGCATCCTCGAGGAAGCGGTCGACCAGCACGGGATGTTCCGGCGAAAGTTGAGTGGCACGAGTGATGTACCCACGCAACGTCTCGTCGTCGTAGACGATCTCCATACCGCGTCCACCGAGCACGTACGACGGCCGCACCAGGACGGGGTAGCCGATGTCTGCTGCGATGCGGCGAGCCTGCTCGAAGCTGGTCGCCATTCCGAACCGCGGTGCGGGCAGCCCGGCGTTCTTGAGCACCTCACCGAACTCGCCGCGATCCTCGGCCAGGTCGATGGCCTTGGGGCTGGTACCGACGATCGGCACGCCGGCCTTCTCCAGCCGGTCGGCCAGGCCCAGCGGCGTCTGGCCACCGAGCTGCA
>NZ_JBOGDD010000643.1:0-11450 GCF_050701675.1 Mycobacterium sp.
CCGCTGAACGGACCCCAAGGCCGCCACGGAGACTCCGACGAGCTGCGCGGGCTCAGGTGAACGTGCCTTACCACCTTGGCGCGACGTACAACTCGCCGGCCTGACTCAGCGGGCGCCGTCGACGGCGAAGGTGGCCAGTGCGGCCCAGTACACCGGGCTGGCGCTGATGTCGCCGTCGCGCCAGCGCCGCATCTGCGCGCGCTGCCAACGGTTCACCGCGCGTCCCGCATCGTCGGATCGGTGCGCCAGATCCACCCCGATGACGGTCTCGGCCATCGGGTCGAAGGCCAGATCCGTTGTCCCGGGGACGAATCGGCGGTACCCGGCGGTGGTGGGCAGCGGCCACAGCGTCGCCGTGACCAGCTGGGCTCCGCCCAGTACCATCGCCGCCACCAACCCGGTGGCCTCGTCGAATCGATAGTCTCCACCGGAGGCACACGCCAGCAGTGCGACCCGCGGCGGGACAGCCAGCCCGGTGCCCATGATGTCGGCCGCGGTAAGAGCCCGGTCCTCGGCGAGGTGCAGTGCGGCTCGGTCGGCATGTCCGACACCGCCTTCTGCGGCGCTGGCGTGCCCGACGTAGAGCAGCCGGGCCGGCTCGCCGGCGCAAGCCTCGGCCAACCAGTGCCGGTCGATGTCGGTGCGGCGGAACAGCTCCTCGGAGGAGGCAGCGGCGGGCAGCACCTGCCCGGCTGCCACCGGCCCGGCGAAATGGCGAGCCAGAGCGGTCTGCGCTGACGGGCGGCCAAGCACCGAGCCCAGTGCGGAATCGGGGCGCTGCCCTGGGATGCGCGGGTCGAGCACCGCCACCGCGGGTCGCGCCAGGCGGTCCGACCAGCTCGCCGCCGGCCGGGGTGCGTGCACGATGTTGGGCGGCACCGCCATCAGCACATCGGCCAACTCCATCAGCCGGAAGTGATGGCGGTCGGGCATGACCAGCTGCCCCCAGGGCACCCGGGCCAGCTTCGGACTCGGCGTGATGAACAACGTCGCCCGCGGCGCGGCCACGCAATCGGCCAGCAGGGTCCAGCCCTCCATGCCGATCAGGCGGGTGCCGAGTTCGCGGGCCAGCTTCAGCTCGTGCTTCGGACTGGCGAAAGGTCCCGTAGTGAGCGATCTTTCGATGGCATCGGCCGGCGTTTCGTCGCCATGGGGGTCGGGCAGCGCGTTGTCCAGGGCAGCGTAAACGGCAGGCAGGTCGGGGTCTTCGATCACCCATTTGACCGACCGGGTGGGCTCCCCCACCACCCGCAGGCTGGCGTAGGTGACGACGCCGACGTCGGCGAAGCGCAACACCAATGTCGCGGTCATGGCCAGGTCGCCCATTCGGGTTCGGCCGAGGTGACCTCGCGGCCGTAGCGCTGCAGTGCCAGTTCACGGTATCGGCTCATGATGGGCGCGGTCTGCGGATCCATCCGCAGCGGTGGCAGCGGGCCAAGCCGGGTCAGCCCACCCGCAGTGACCGGCGGCGCGGCGGCCGCCACGGCCAGCTCTGGGGCCAGTTCGGCCTCCACCGGCACCGGCGCGGTGGCCGTGCCGGTCCAGTCCCCCGCCTGTTGCGCCGCCGATTCGGCACTGAAGGTGCCTCTGGCACTGTGGTATTCGACCAGTTCGCAGATCAGCTCGGTGTTGTCCCACTCCCACGCCACGGCGAAGGCACCAGCCAGCATCGGCGCGGAGACACAACTGGCCCAACGCGTCCGGGCACGAGCATCTTCGATGGTGTAGCGGACCGAGTCCACCGCGAGCGCGGCAGGCACCTTGAGATCGGCGGCCCGCTCCAGCTTGGCCATCCCGCGCCGATACTTCCGACTGCCGGGGCGGCAGTTGAACACCCCTTGTCCCTCGGCATGTTTCGCCTCGACCTCGGCCCAGCTCTGGTCCGGCCTGCCGAAGCCGTCAAAACCCATCTCGGCGAGTGCCTCGGCGCGCCAGATGCTGCCCAGGTGAGCGTCGAGCCTGGCGTACTGCAGCCAGCTGTGCCGGGGTGAGGAGTCCAGCAGCTCCCGCGCCTCGGCCACCCGCTGGGCGGCCTCGTCGAAGGCTCCACGGAACACCGAGAGCCAGCTGCGCTGCAATAGAATCCGGTGAATGTGCAGGGGCTTGCCCAGCTCACGCCAGTGCCGTTCGGCGTGCTCCCAACACTGGTCGGCCTCCTGCAGCTTCCCGATCCCCATCCGGATCAGACCGAAATACAGCCAGCTCCTGGACACATCGTGCGCGCGGGCGTGCTCGGCGATCACCGGATATGCCTCGGTGACCAGGTCCTGGGTCTCGGCGTATTCGGCGGCCGCCCAACAGGTGGCGGCCCGTTCCAGCTGTGCTCGGGCCCGCGACAGCGCCCAGCCGCGGGCATCGGCTCGGGCCCCGGCCCGGCGCAACCAGGGCTGCGCCTCGTCCAGCCGCCCCGACTCCGCACAGAACCGGCCGTAGCCCAGCGCGCCGACGACGAACAGATGGTCGTCCTCGGCGTTGGCACCGGTCGGGTCGAGTTCGGTCAGGGATTCGATGACCTCGTCCCACAGCGGCGCCGACCGGGCGTACAGATCATCGTCACACAGGCCGGTGGCGACCAGAATGCGTGCGTGAGTGATCAGACGCCGGTGTTCGTCGGCGAGATCGGGGTAAGCGGCCCCGACCTCTGTCAGCGCTTGCAGATGGGCCGTGGCCTCGTCGTGCTCGCCTCGCACCGCCGCAAGCCCGGCCCTCAGGAAGTCGGCGCGCCGCGCATAGCGGCAGATCATCCGGTCGACGTCGGTGTCGGACATAGTGCCCTGGATTGCGGCCTCCGGCTCGTTGCCTGCCCGGTTCGCGGTGTGGATCGCCAGGCAGTCATCGATGCGTCGAATGCCTTCTACGACATCGTCATAGGCAGTGCGGGCCAGATACATCTCGCTCACTAGGGCGAACGCCTCGAGGGCGTAATCGTCGCGGTCGGCCTGCTCGATACGGGGCATCAGCGCCACCAGCAGTTGGTACGCGGCCTGTTCGTCGGCGGCCAACGCCAGGTGACGTGCGCGGTCGAGCTCCTCCACGATCGTCACATCAGCATCATAGGAAAGCGGCCGGCGTCATCAAGACACCCGCCGCCCGTTCAGCGCCAAGTCCCGACCAATGGTTGAGACTTGGCGCCGGTCGGAATCGCGTTGAGCTGGCGATGACGTGCGAGCGAGTGACGGGATTCGAACCCGTGTAAACGGCTTTGCAGGCCGGTGCCTAGCCACTCAGCCACACCCGCGTCATGACCAACATGCCAGTGGCGCAGGCAATCCTCCACCCTTTGGATCGGCGTGATCGCTATGTCAGCGGCACGCCGGTGGCCTCGCCACCGCGGGGCCACTCCGGCGGCGAGTCCTCCCACTGTTCTTGGCGGCCGTACGGAGTCAGATCCAGGAACGGATATCCGACTGCCGTGTGGTCGAGCCCGCGCGCGTACGTAGAGTAGGTGTGGAACACGTCGCCGCCGCGACGCAGGAAGACGCTGGCGCCCGGCAGGTCGCCGCGCAGCTCGTCGTCGGACCAGCCGTCCGCGCGAAGCTCGACGAGTGACCTGTAGTTGTATTCGACTGGCGCACGGGCAGCATCGAGCGTCACGTGGAAGTCGTAGGTGAAGTCGTTGTCGCGCGACGAGTACCACGGAAACGTCCAGCCGTGCCGGTCGCGGTACCGCGTGATGCTCGGGTACGGCGCACGCGACACACACGCCAACGTCACTCCCCTGGTCTCGAGCATGGCGCGGTCACCCGGGGTGAACGACAGCTCGGCGGCCGCGGTGCAACTCGGGCAGCCCTCGTCGGTCGCGTCGATCCACATGAAGTGGTGGACGTAGAGCTGAGGACGGCCCTCGAACATGTCCACCAGGCGCAGTTCCCCGGCCGGCCCGTCGAAGACGTAGTCCTTGTCCACCTTGACCATTGGCATCCGCCGTCGCTCGGCGCTGACGGCATCGCGCAGATGCGTCACTTCTCGCTCACGGACCAACAATCGTCGACGTGCTGCCAGCCACTCGTCACGGGTCGCGATGTCGGGGTAGGCGTTCGGTGTCGTCGGCATGTCAGATCCTCTCGGTTTGGCGTTCGACGTGTTGACTCGCCGACGATCCGGGAATCATCGCCGAATGCGCGTGTCGCGATACCTTGTCCGCATGGATCTCTGGCTGGCGGATCCGCCCTTCTTCGGCGGACCAGGTCAAGGCACCCGTCAGATCGTCGAGTTGTTCGTGGCATTCGGCCTGACGGCGCTGATCGGCCTCGAGCGGGAGATCCAGGGCAAGAGCGCAGGCCTACGGACGCAGACCATCGTCGGCACGGCGGCTGCGTTGATCCTGCTGGTCAGCAAGTACGGGTTCAACGACGTGCTGTCCGAAGGGCTCATCGTCGTCGACCCGTCTCGCGTCGTGGCCCAAATCGTCACGGGTATCGGCTTTCTCGGTGCCGGCATCATCATCTTCCGCCGTGGTTCGGTTCATGGCCTGACGACTGCGGCATCGGTGTGGGAGTCCGCGGCGATCGGCATGGCGGCCGGTTCCGGTCTGCTGCTACTCGCGTGCACGGTGACGGCCATGCACTTCCTCATCATCGTTGGCTTCATGCCCGTGGCGCGGCGCCTGGCGAACAGGCTCGGTGGCTCGATTCGCGTACACGTGGCCTACGAGGACGGCCACGGCGTCATGGGTGCGGTGTTGCAGGCCTGCGAGCACCGCAACTGGCAGCTCGCCGAGTTGGAGTCCGACCCGACCGGCGGGGTGCAACTCACACTGTCCGGCAATGGCATCCTGAGCGCGCCGACGGTGCTTGCCCGCATCGACGGCGTGACGGCAATCCGGCAGCTCGACGACGATCCCGACTGATTGGTCGCGACATCACGTCCGGCCGCGGCTCGCACGGTAGGACGCGAGACACCCAAGGGCCGCGAGCGTGGTCATCACGGCGAACATCCATCGTGCGGCGGTCGCATCGCCCCGGTCGGTCATGTTGACGACGATGCCCGCCACACCGGCTCCGAATGCGCCGCAGATCAGCTGCACGGTGTTTATCGCCGCGGCCGCGGTTCGACCCTCGGCGGGATCGTCTGTGCTGCCCATCGCCCACGCCGACAGATGAGGCCATGCCATTCCCACACCGGTGCCGGTGATGATCAGTGCGATGACCCACACCACGACGACGATGCCAGGGGCGTCGTCGAGTTGGCTCACCGCCGCGACCCCGAGACCGATGGCCATCACCAAAGGTGACACCGCGACCACGCGAACGATGACGCTCGTCCTGGTCAGGGATGCGCTGATGATCTCGCTGAAGGTCCACCCGACGGCCACCGAGGCGCCAAGGAATCCGGCCGCCAAGGGCACCAGATGCGCAAGGCGCTGCCCGAACAGGGGGACGTACATGTCCGCCATGGTCGCCGCCATCAAGACACCGAGCGTGAGGTAGATCCACTTCAGCGGGCCCGGCCGAAAGGCGGAGGCGGGCAGCACGGATGCCGCGGTTCGGCGATCCACCACCAGGAAGACCAGCACCAGCGCTGCGCCTGCGACGAGAAGTCCCGCAGTGGCTCCGACGTCGTGTTGTACGCCTGCGACGCTGACCGCCAGCGCCGCGACACCGAGAAGCAGCAGCGACCACACCGGGATTCGGTCCGCCGGCGGCCGATCGGCGTCAGCCCTGCGACCGGGCAGCGCGAACGGAACCAGCACCGCCATCGCGACCGCCAAGACCGCCAGCACGCCGAATGCCCAACGCCAGGAACCGAATTGGGCGAACGATCCGCCCGCGGCCGGCCCCAACAGGGTGCCTACGCCCCACATCGCCGACACCAGCGCCGAGGCCTTGGTCCACAACGATTGCGGCAACGCGGAACTGATGACGGCATATCCCAACCCGGCAAGCAGGCCGCCGGCCGCGCCCTGCACCACTCGCCCCAGCAGAAGGAATTCCATGGACGGCGCGACCGCACACACCACGCTGCCCGTCCCGAAGACACCGAGACCGGACACGTAGGCCCACCTCGGCCCGAGCTTCGTCAGCAGGGAGCCGACGGTGGTGGCGGCCACCACCGACGCGACCAGATAGACGGTCGTCACCCATGCATAGAGACGCCCGCCGCCGATCTCGGCGACGGTGCTCGGCAGCAGACTGACCACGAGGAATTCGTTGGTGGCGTACAGCGCGACGCCACCTGCGAGCACTGTCGAGGCGCCGAGGTTCTTCGGCCCGAGGAGCTCGGCCCAGCCACCTGTCGGCCCAGTTTCGGTCCGCGTCACGCGCACAACCGTATGAGCTCAACCACCGTTGAGATCAAGTTTCGCGCCCAGACCTCACTTGAGGCCTGCGGCGTCCATGCCGCGCAACTCCTTCTTCAGGTCGGCGATCTCGTCGCGGAAGCGGCCGGCCAGCTCGAACTGCAGATCCCGCGCGGCGGCCATCATCTGCGCGGTCAGGTCCTTGATCAGGTCGGCCAGCTCCGCACGTGGCATGTTCGCCGTGTCGCGGCCTTCGAAGATGCCTGCGCTGACGGCGCGACCCGGTTCGCCCTGGGCCCGTCGACCGCGTGAGGAATTGCGGCCGGAGCCACCGACGTCAACGGTCGCGTCCGTGTCGTCGGCTTCGCGGTAGACCTGATCGAGGATGTCGGCGATCTTCTTGCGCAGCGGCTGGGGGTCCACGCCGTGTGCCACGTTGTACGCGATCTGCTTGGTACGGCGGCGATCGGTCTCCTCGATGGCCTGTTGCATCGAATCGGTCATCCTGTCGGCGTACATGTGCACTTCACCCGACACGTTGCGCGCTGCCCGGCCGATGGTCTGGATGAGGCTGCGGGCCGACCGGAGGAAGCCCTCCTTGTCGGCGTCGAGGATCGACACCAGCGACACCTCCGGTAGGTCGAGACCCTCACGCAGCAGGTTGATGCCGACCAGCACGTCGTACTCGCCCAACCGGAGCTGCCTGAGCAGTTCTACCCGGCGCAGCGTGTCGACCTCGGAGTGCAGGTAACGCACCCGGATGCCGAGCTCCAGCAGATAGTCGGTGAGGTCCTCGGCCATCTTCTTGGTCAGGGTGGTCACCAGGACCCGCTCGTCGAGTTCGGTCCGCTTGCGGATCTCACTGATCAGGTCGTCGATCTGGCCCTTCGTCGGTTTCACTACCACCTGCGGGTCGACCAGCCCCGTCGGCCTGATCACCTGTTCGACGAACTCGCCGGACGACTGGCTGAGCTCGTAGGGGCCTGGCGTCGCCGACAGGTAGACCGTCTGCCCGACGCGGTCGGCGAACTCCTCCCACGTCAGTGGCCGGTTGTCGACGGCCGACGGCAGCCGGAAGCCGAAGTCGACCAGGTTGCGCTTGCGGGACATGTCGCCCTCGTACATGCCGCCGATCTGGGGCACCGTCACGTGCGACTCGTCGATGACCATCAGGAAGTCTTCTGGGAAGTAGTCCAGAAGGGTGGCAGGCGCCGTGCCGGGCCCGCGGCCGTCGATGTGCCGCGAATAGTTCTCGATGCCCGAGCAGAACCCAACCTGGCGCATCATCTCGACGTCGTAGTTGGTGCGCATCCGAAGGCGTTGCGCCTCAAGCAGTTTGCCCTGGCCTTCCAGTTCGGCCAGCCGCTCCTCCAGCTCCTTCTCGATGCTGGAGATGGCGATCGCCATCCGCTCGGGGCCTGCGACGTAGTGCGTGGCAGGGAAGACGCGCAGCTTGTCGACCTTGCGCACCACGTCACCGGTGAGCGGGTGCATGTAGTAGAGCGCCTCGATCTCGTCACCGAAGAACTCGATGCGGACGGCGAGCTCCTCGTAGCTCGGGATGATCTCGACGGTGTCACCGCGGACCCGGAACGATCCGCGGGTGAAGGCCATGTCATTGCGGCTGTACTGCACGTCGACGAGCAGCCGGAGCAGCCCGTCCCTCGGTACCTCGTCGCCCACCTTGAGCTCGACCGAGCGGTCCAGGTAGGACTGCGGTGTGCCGAGACCGTAGATGCAGGACACCGAGGCCACCACGACCACGTCGCGACGCGACAGCAGATTCGAGGTCGCCGAGTGCCTGAGCCGCTCAACGTCGTCGTTGACCGAGCTGTCCTTCTCGATGTAGGTGTCGGTCTGCGCGATGTAGGCCTCGGGCTGGTAGTAGTCGTAGTACGACACGAAGTACTCGACGGCGTTGTTGGGCAACATCTCTCGTAGCTCGTTGGCCAGCTGGGCGGCAAGCGTCTTGTTGGGTGCCATCACGAGCGTGGGACGTTGCAGCTTCTCGATGAGCCACGCCGTGGTCGCGGACTTGCCGGTGCCGGTGGCACCGAGAAGGACGATGTCGCGCTCGCCCGCGTGGATGCGGCGCTCCAGTTCGGCGATGGCCGCAGGCTGATCGCCTGCCGGAGAGTGCTCGCTGACCACCTCGAACTCGCCGCCAACGCGCACGACGTCGTCGACCGCGCGGTACTCAGAGTGCGCGACTACGGGGTATTCGGTAGCAAAAGCCATTTCACCAGGTTAGAACCAACCACCGACAGATGCTGTTCCATGACGGGCAGCGCTGCCATACCCTGGCCCCATCCACGCTCCCAAACACGAGACGTTCGACGTCGCGGCCCGCACGAACACCGACCCCAAGGGCATCGTGCGGGACGTCGACGTGTACACGGTGCAGCCGTGGGGGCTCTACATGGCCAGACCCACGCCCGGTCGCGCGCAGTTCCACTACCTGGAGTCGTGGCTGCTGCCCTCGCTCGGTCTACGGGCGACGATCTTCCACTTCAATCCCGGCCACGAGCGCGACCAGGACTACTACCTCGACGTGGGACGGATCACCGTCGAGGGCCAGGTCTGGCGCACTGAGGACCACTATCTCGACCTCGTCGTTCGAACGGGTCGCAGTGTGGACCTCATCGACGTCGATGAGCTGTTCACGGCGGTGCAGCACGGACTGCTGACACCGGAGACCGCCGAACGGGCGGTGCAGACGGCCGTCGCCGCGATCGACGGTCTGGCCCGCAGCGGATACGACCTGGAACGGTGGCTGATGGACCACGAAATGGCTCTCACCTGGCAGGCAGCGTAATGTCTAAATTCATGAGCTTGACTAAGTGCCGGCTGATGACGGGTGTTTCGGCATTCGTCCTGCTCTTCGGCGCCCTGTTGGTCCCAGCCGTCGCACAGGCCGATCCCGAAGCCCCGTCAGACCCGGACGCTGCCCAGCAGTCCGCCGACGCCTCCCCCGCGCAGCCTCCGGATTTCGGGCCGGGCCCCTACAACGTGGTCTACCGGGCTCGCGTCGACGGCGTGTCACGCGGCGCGACCATCAACTACACGATCGCCGACGATCAGGTGAACACCGCGAACCCGACGATGGTGCCCGGCCGGACGTTCGAAGCGACCGGCGTGGTGTCGAAGACGCAGAACGCCGGCATGCAGGTGTCCATCCAATGGCCCTACTCGGCGAGCCTGCATTGCGAGATCCTGGTGAACGACCAGATCGTCGCCGAGGCCGATCAGTTCGTTGCCCCTCGCCTCACGCCGCAGCACGACGACCCCGGCTACGGCGTGCTCAGCTGCGGATCGGTGACCAACTTCCCGACCGGCAACACGGCCCCCATCGACGCGCCGCCACCGGTTGACGAGCCTGCGCCGGAACCCGCACCGGCTGCCTGAGCGTCGACTCAGGGCCGCCAACCCGTCTCGTCCGCCCATTCCCACGCCCGACGGTAGGCGTCGACGAACCACGGTTCCTTGGCGTCTGCATAGTCGGCCACGGTCTCGGGCTCTTCGGCCAACACGGCGCGCTTGACGGCGACGTATTCGTCCTGCACGTCGGGATTGGCCTTGAGCCAGTCGACGAACAGCAGTGCGAACCGCTGTCCCGGCGAACCGTCGACCCGTAGGTGCACGTTGGTCAAGCGTCCCGGATCCGCAGACGCGTGTAAACGCTTGTCCCACGAGGCTGGATCGCCGGTGTGCGCGGCATCGCCGGTGAGACCGAGGAGCCGCGGATAGCCGGCGGCCAGAAGCGCATCGGTCAGCTCGTCGGCCACCGCCAGGGACGCGACCGACACCTGAACGTCGATGACGTCCTTGGCGTCCAGGCCTGCCACCGCCGTGGACCCGATGTGGTCAATGCGGTTCGCACGGTGGCCGCACGCCGTGTTCAGCCGGTTGACGATCCGTCTGGCCTGGTCCGGCCACGACGGATCCGAAGGGACCAGCCGCGGCCTGGCTCGGGCCGGCTCACGCGCCTGCACGTTGTGCGCAAACGGCAGGATCCGCTCGTCCCACAGCTCGCGGGCACGTTCGGTCAGATCCTCTGCGGTGCCGGAGTTGTCCAGCCACACGTCGGCGACGGCTCTGCGCTGCTCCTCGGTCGCCTGCGCGGCGATCCGGGCCCTGGCATCGGCCTCGCTGAAGCCGCGGTGCTCGATGAGCCTCGCTAGGCGAACGTCGACGTCGGCGTTCACGATCACGACGAGGGGGAACATCGGCGCCATCTGGGACTCGACCAGCAGCGGAATGTCCTCGACGATCACTGCGTCCGCGGGGGCCGCCGCGATGAGCTCCTCACGCCGCTTACCGACCAGCGGGTGCACGATGCCGTTCAGCGTCTTGCGCTTCTCATCGTCGGTGAACGCCACCGCGGCCAGCGCGGGCCGGTCGAGCTGACCGTCGGGCAGCAGGATCTCCGAACCGAATGCCTCGACGAGCGCGGCCAGCCCCTCGGTGCCGGCCTGGACCACTTCGCGAGCGATGACGTCGCCGTCGACGACGATGCCGCCGCGTTCTGAGAAGGCGGACGACACGGTGGACTTACCGGCGCCGATACCGCCGCTGAGGCCGATGCGAAGCACCGCATCAGTCTGTCAGCACACCGAGACGACGAACGCCCCGGCTCGATGTGAGCCGGGGCGATCGATCGTGCTACGTGTTAGGCGTTGCCTGCGAGCTTCTCCCGCAGAGCTGCCAGCTGCGCATCGCTAGCCAGCGTGCCGCCGGAGGAGGGCTCGCCCGAGCTGGACGACGTGGTCGAGGAACCGTTGGCGGTGGCGGGCCTGCTGGCTGCCTCCGCGTCGGCCGCCGCGAACTTCTCCATCTGCGCGGTGTGCATCTTGTGGCGGCGCTCGGCCTCGGCGTACCGGGCCTCCCACTCGTCACGCTGCTTCTCGAACCCCTCGAGCCATTCGTTGGTCTCGGAGTCGAAGCCCTCGGGGAAGATGTAGTTGCCCGCCTCGTCGTAGCTGTCGGCCATGCCGTACTTCGACGGGTCGAACTCCTCGGTGTAGTCCTCGTTGGCCTGCTTGAGCGACAGCGAGATACGACGGCGATCGAGATCGATGTCGATGACCTTGACCATCGCGTCGTCGCCGACCTGGACCACCTGGTCCGGGACCTCGACGTGGCGCTCGGACAGCTCCGAGATGTGCACCAGGCCCTCGATGCCCTCTTCGACGCGGACGAACGCACCGAACGG
>NZ_JBOGDD010000644.1:0-5286 GCF_050701675.1 Mycobacterium sp.
GTGCCGTACCTGAGGGCTGCAGTCTCCGGTGCTACTTCTCGAGATCGAACCGGTCGTTGTCGGTGACCTTGGTCCACGCCGCGACGAAGTCCTTGACGAACTTCTCCTTCGCACCGTCCTCGGCGTACACCTCGACGAGCGCGCGCAGCTGCGAGTTCGACCCGAACAGCAGGTCGACGCGGCTGGCGGTCCACTTCGGTGCACCGCTGCTGCGGTCGGTGCCGACGTACGTGCCGTCATCAGCCGGTGACGGCGCCCACTTGGTGCTCATGTCCAGCAGGTTGACGAAGAAGTCCGTCGTCAGCTGGCCCGGCTTGTCGGTGAGCACACCGAGGTCGCTGCCCTGGTAGTTGGCACCCAGCACACGCAGGCCACCGACCAGCACGGTCAGCTCGGGACCGGACAGGTTCAGCTGGTTGGCCCGGTCGATGAGCACGTACTCCGACGGCAGCGGCAGGCCCTTGCCCGCGTAGTTGCGGAAGCCGTCGGCCTTGGGCTCCAGGTAGGCGAACGACTCGACGTCGGTCTGCTCCTGGGTGGCATCGCCGCGGCCCGAGGTGAACGGCACCGTGATATCGAATCCGGCTGCCTTGGCGGCGGTTTCGACACCGACATTGCCGGCCAGCACGACCAGATCGGCGAACGACACCGTGACCCCGGCCGAGGCCGCGATGTCCTCCAGCTTGGCGATGATCGGGACCAGCTCGTCGGTCTCGTTGGCTTCCCAGCCCAGCTGCGGCTGCAGCCGCAGCCGCCCGCCGTTGGCGCCGCCGCGCATGTCGCTGTGCCGGTAGGACGCAGCGGCCTTCCATGCGGTCGAAACCAGCTGCGGCACAGTCAGGCCCGAGCCCGCGATGGCCGTCTTCAGGGTCGCGACGTCGGCGTCACTGAGCTTCGTGCCGGCCGGGGTGATGTCCTGCCAGAGCCAGGTCTGCTGGGGAACCAGCGGCCCGAGGTAGCGCGAGACGGGGCCCAGGTCACGGTGCAGCAGCTTGAACCACGCGTTGGCGAAGGCCTCGGCCAACTCCTCCGGGTGATCCAGCCAGCGCCGGGTGATCGCGCCGTAGATGGGGTCCAGCCGCATCGACAGGTCGGTGGTCAGCATCGCCGGGTGCGTCTTGCCGTCGCCCTGCGCCATCGGCACCGAGTTGGCCCAGCCGCCGTCCTTGGGCTTCCACTGGTTGGCGCCCGCGGGGCTCTTGAACAGTTCCCACTCGTTGCCGTAGAGGATCTCCAGGAAGGAGTTGTCCCACTTGGTCGGGGTGTGGGTCCAAGTCACCTCGAGGCCACTGCTGACGGTCTCGTTGCCGAGGCCCGAGTTGTCCCAGCCCAGGCCCTGCAACTCGAGCGGTGCCGCTTCGGGCTCGACGCCGTTCTCCACCTCGGTGGCGCCGTGCGTCTTGCCGAACGTGTGGCCGCCGACGATCAGCGCCGCGGTCTCCTCGTCGTTCATCGCCATCCGGCCGAAGGTCTCGCGGATGTCGATGGCCGCGGCCACCGGATCCGGATTACCCTCGGGGCCTTCGGGATTCACGTAGATCAGGCCCATGTGGCTGGCGCCCAGCGGGTTCTCCAACTTGGTCCGGTCGGTGCCGGAGCCGGCGTAGCGCTCCTGGCTGCCCAGCCACTCGTGCTCGGCGCCCCAGTAGATGTCCTCCTCGGGCTCCCAGAAGTCGGGGCGGCCGAAGGCGAAACCGGCGGTCTTGAAGCCCATCTGCTCCTGGGCCCGGTTACCGGCGTAGACGATCAGGTCGGACCACGAGATCTTCTTGCCGTACTTCTTCTTGAGCGGCCACAGCAGGCGGCGGGCCTTGTCCAAGCTCACGTTGTCGGGCCAGCTGTTCAGCGGGGCGAAGCGCTGCATACCGCGCCCGCCGCCACCGCGGCCGTCCTCCACCCGGTAGGTGCCCGCGGCGTGCCAGGACATCCGGACGAACAGCGGACCGTAGTGACCGAAGTCGGCGGGCCACCAGTCCTGCGAATCGGTCAGCAGGGCATCGAAATCGCGCTCGAAGGCCTCGAAGTCGAGGGATTTGACGGCCTCGCGGTAGTCGAAGCCCTCGTCGGTCGGGTCAATGGCCGGGGGGTTCTTCTGCAGGATCTTCAAGTTGACCGCATTGGGCCACCAGTCGCGGTTGCTGCCACCCTCGACGGGGGGCTTGATCGGGCAACCACTTCCGGCCGGCTCCGTCTGGGCCTCCCCAATGGGGGGACTGGTTTCCTCAGGCACTGTATTTCCTTTCGGGAGTGGTGAATCGGGCTGTGATCACGGGCGTGATCCCGAAGTGTGTGACATCGAACAGTCAGGACAGAGGCCCCAGTAGATGACTTCGGCCTCGTCGATCGAAAAGCCTTGCAGGAGACCCTGATCATCGGAAGGAGTCAGACACGGCACTTCGCCGACGGCGCAGTCGACGTCGGCGATGACCCCACACGCCCGGCACACGACGTGATGGTGGTTGTCGCCGACCCTTGACTCATAACGGGCTACGGAACCGGATGGCTGGATCCGCCTCACCAGGCCCACTGTCGTCAGGGCTGCCAACACGTCGTACACGGTCTGCCGAGACACCTCGGGCAGACCGGTCCGCACCGAATCGAAGATGGTCTCCGTGTCGGCGTGCGGGTGCTCGCACACCGCCTCCAACACTGCGACCCTTGGGCGGGTCACGCGAAGATCAGCCAACCGCAGCTGCTCCGGGTAATCCGACGACGGGGTCACGTAGGACACTATGCCGCGCTTTTCTGGAATGAGTCAAGAGTTGGCGAGATGAAAACCAGGAACGCGCCTCAGCTGTACCGGTCGCCGGGTCGATGACCCTTCGCCACCGCCCGACGCACTAGCTTGTCTGTTGATGAAGGCACTGATCGACTTCGACGACGCGCCGATCTTCGCCATCCCCACTATCGAAGGATCGGGCCTGCGCGAAGGCATGTTGATCGAGGGCCCGCAGGGTTGGGGCGAGTTCAGTCCATCACTCGACTGTGACGCCCGCGCCGTGGGGCGGTGGCTCACCGCAGCAATCGAGGGTGGCACGGTCGGATGGCCGGACCCGATGCGCGGCCGAATTCCGATCGCTGTCGGCGTGCCGGCTGTCGGTTCCGCCGCCGCCCGCGGCATCGTCGTCGATTCCGGGTGCCGCACCGCCGACGTCACGGTCGCCGCTCACCCAGACTCGCTCGCGGATGACGTGGCCCGTGTCGGGGCGGTTCGTGAGGCTCTTGGCCCCGACGGCCGAATTCGCCTGAGCGCCAACGGGATGTGGAGCGCCGACCAGGCCATCGCCGCGATCAGAGAGCTGGTGAGGGCGGCGGGCGAACTCGAGTACGTCGGTCAGCCGTGCCACACCGTCGACGAGCTGAGGGCCGTTCGCCGGAACGTCGACGTCCCGGTGGCCGCGGAGGTTTCCTGGGCCGGGGAAGCGGACGTCGCCATCTTGCGGTCAGGGCCACTTGGCGGCGTGCGGCGCGCGTTGCGGTTGGCCGAGAAGTGCGGCGTGCCGTGTGTGGTGTCCTCGGCGATGGAGACGAGCATCGGTCTCGCGTCCGGCCTCGCGTTGGCAGGCGCGCTCGAAGAGCTTCCGTTCGCGTGCGCCCTCGGCACGGTGCCAATGCTGGCCGGCGACCTCGTCGCGAAGCAGCGTTCACTGGTCCCCGTCGACGGCTACCTGCCCGTCGCGCCGATGCCGGCCGCGCCGGAACCGGAATTCCTGCGGCGGTATGCGCTGTCCGAACCCGACGGGGTCGCGTGGTGGCGCGAACGGCTGAGATCGGCTCGAACCGCGGCCTGACCGACGACCGTCACAGGTGTTTGTCGACGATCCACTGGGCGGCCTTCTTGACCAGACCCGACTGCGGGTATTGGACGTGGGAGTTGAAGTCCTTGCCCAACGAACAGATGGGATCGTTGGTGTTGCACATGTCGGCGGTCTTGGGCCCGTAGACGGAGCTGAGCGTCGTCAGGGGCTGACCGAGCCGTGCCGAAGGATTGCCGAAGACGGCAACGGCGCGGACGTGATCGGCCATGGCGGCCGGCATCGGCGTACTGAACCCGAGACCCGCGATCGGGGAGGTGGTGACGACGTCGACGACCGCCGCGCCCTGTGAGTAGCCGCCGAGCACGATCTTGGTCTTGGGGCAGTTCTTGGCGGTGGCCTGAATGTGGGCGCTGGCGTCGTTGGCACCGTTGGCGACCGCCAGAAAGTCGTAGGACGCCGGGTACTTGACGGCATACGAGCGCACCGACTTGCCCTTGACCAGCGATTTCAGTGAATCCACCAATGCCTGGCCGACGACGCCGATACCAGCGGGCTCGTCGGTTCCTCTTGCGAATACGACTTCGATGTCCGGGCAGTCAGCGGCGGTGGCCGACGGCATCGGCGAGGCCGCCAAGGTAGACGCGACCAGCAAGAGGACGGCTACCGCAGACCTCGGCGCGCGTCGCGCGAAGAGGGACGCCGCCAGGCATTTCAGCCGTGAGGTACTCCCGATGGCGTCCAACGCCGCTCCTTGACCTGATGGGTGGATCGAAAATTTTCGGACGTATACCCAATTATCACTCCCGTCACTCCAGTATCACCGATCTTGACTGTTCTTGGACCGACGTGGCGGATCCGGGATCGTGCGGTGGTGCCGTAATGGGCTACCGGGAACCTTGGGATGGTTCAGTTAGCCGCATGCCCAGGGACGCCGATTCCGCCGTCGACGTCGCAGCCGTCGACGAGTTGCGGTTTCTCGGCGACTCCCTTCGCCGGGTCGATGCCGCCGCCGCTGCCGTGGATTGGGACGACGACGCCGCGGTTGCCCGGGTCATCGCGACGGCCCAGGCGGAGTTGACCTCGATGACCGGCGCGGTCGCCGACGACATCGCAGCGACGGGCGCGTCCGCACCATGGCTGGCACGTGCCGATGACCACGCGCGGGGCGTGTCGTCGACCAGGGAGTTGGCGACGCCGGCCGACCAGGCACGCGCAAATGCCGTCGTCGCGGTGGCGCTCGCCAGGGCTGCGGTGGCCGAGGCCGTTCTCGCGGTTGCGCGGGCGCGCAACGTCGAGGTCGACGTCACCACGCCCGCGACGACGCGGCGCATCGCCGTCCTTCGGGTCGCGCCGCTGTCCGGTGTCGGACGGCGGGTCGTCGACGAGGTGCGTCATGTCATTGCGGACAGACCGCGGGCGATTCTGGTCCGACTCGTCATCACCCTTGCCATCAGCCTGTCGCTGGTGACCTTCAATCACTTCAGCGGATGGTCGGAGTACGGCGACGTCAGTCAGCTCACGCTGTATC
>NZ_JBOGDD010000645.1:0-4353 GCF_050701675.1 Mycobacterium sp.
GCATTGCGCTGGGCGACAGCACGGGCATGCCTGTCGCGTTCATCGTCGCCGGCGTGATCTTCCTGCTGTTCGCCGCGAGCTTCGTCGCGATGTCGAAGTACGTCAGCGACACCGGCGCTTTCTACGCGTATGTCCAGAAGGGCCTTGGCAAAGCCGCAGGGACCGGTGCAGCCGTCCTCGCGCTGCCTGCCTACATGGCGACGTTGCTCGCCGTGGCGGCGTACGACGGCGTCATCCTGGCCAGCCTCCTCGAGATCGTCGGTGGGCCTGCGGTGCCGTGGTGGGCGCTGACGGGCCTGGTGCTCCTCATCATCGCGTTCCTCGGCTATCGGGACATCGACCTCAGCGCCAAGGTGCTTGGTGTCTTCCTGGTGTCCGAGGTCGCCATCCTGGTCGTCCTGGACTTGGTGATCGTGGTGCAGGGTGGCGACAAGGGCATCACCGGCGATTCCTTCACTCCGTCCGGCCTCGCGGGCGCGTTCGGCATCGCGCTGCTCTACGCACTGTGGGGCTTCGTCGGTGTCGAGGCGACGGCCGTCTTCCGCGACGAGGCCAGGGACCCGGATCGCACGGTACCCCGCGCCACCTACTGGGCCGTCGGGATCGTGGCCAGCTTCTACGCCTTCTCGAGCTGGGCGCTGGTCGAGGGCAATGGCGGCAACGACGCCATTCAGATCGCCAAGGACGACCCGGACAACTTCATGGTCAACACGGCGGAGAAGTACCTCGGCATGCTGGGGAAGGACCTCACCACGCTGTTCTGGTTCGTCAGCGTGTTCGCCTGTGCGCTGGCATTCCACAACATCTGCGCGCGATACACGTACGTGCTGGGGCGCGACAACGTGCTCCCGAAGCGGTTCGGTGCCGTCCACGAACGCCTCGGCTCTCCGGCGAATGCGTCGGTCCTGATCACGGTCCTGTCGTTGGTGATCATGGGTGTGTTCGCCGCTTTGGGGCTCGACCCCGTGCTACAGATCTTCGGCCCACTCGGCGGGTTGGGCATCTGGGGGTTGTCGATTCTCTGGTTGCTGACGACGATCTCCGTCGCAATCTTCTTCAAGCGCCGCGGCGGACCGACGAACATCATCGTGCTTGCCGTGGTGGCGACGATCGCGCTGGCGGCGGCCGTGGTACTGATCGTCGTAAACCTCACCTTGGTCGTCGGCGGTTCCACGACCCTTGCCATCGTGTTCGGCATCGCACCACTGGTGTTCCTGGGGATCGGTGCCGCGCTGAGCGGACGCACGCCGGATGACCTGTCGGCGCCCACGCCGGCGCCGTAATCCCGATCGGGAGGAGCGCCCTCGGAACGCAGCAGGTCGCTGATACCGTCGGAATTCGGCGGCGCCAGCGACCTGCCGCGGTTTCGACGAGGAAACGGGGCGACATGTCTCAGGGCTCGCCACTGACCGTGGCATCGGCCTTGACGGTGCCGCCGCTGGACCAGGGCTCGGTGATCGCTGGGCACCGCGGGTTGACGCGCGACGTCCTCTGGGTGGACATCATGCACGCGCCGGCCGAAGCGTTCGTGCGAGCGGGTGACCTGGTGCTGACGACCGGCGCCGACACCCGTCAACCGGGGGTGCGCGAGTTCCTCACCTTCCTCGTCTCCTCGCCGGCGGCGGGTGTCGTGCTGAGTCCCCCGCCGGAAATCGACACCCGTGAACTCGTGGCCGCGCTGGTTCCGCTCGCCGACCGGCACGAGTTCCCGTTGGTGGTCCTGCCCTGGGAGATCGCCTTCGCTGCGGTCCAGCGGAGTCTGCTGCCCCTGGTCTCCGCGACGGCCCCCGATGCCCAGGTGCAGATGGCGATCGGCCGTCGTGAGGGCGGTGACGCCGGTTGGGGCGACACCGCACACGCCTTCACCGAGGCGCTCCGGGAGTTGGCCCTCTCCGCGGGTGTCACGGTGAAGTCATCCGTGACGGACGATCTAGTGATGAGTCATTTCGCGGCGGCCCAGCCTGCTTCCACGGTTTCGGATTTGGTCGAATCCGCCGGGCGGCAGAGCGGGATGCCGGAGGACTCCGTCAGTTGGGTGCTGCTCCCGCCCGCGCACGGCCATTCCGTCACCGTGGCTGCTTCGGTGCCGTCGTCGGTGCCGGGGGGTTCCGTCGGTCCGCTGCAGTTCGCCGAAGTGCTCCGACATCATCCGCTCAGCATGGCCACGATTCTCGAAACCCTGCGCCCGCTCGTCGTTTACGACAAGACGCGCCGCGGACAACTCGTTCACACGCTGGAGATCCTTCTCGACGAGGCGACGAATACCAGCGCGGCCGCGCGAGCGCTGTTCCTGAACCGGCACTCGCTGCTGTACCGGATCAAGCTCATCGAAGAACTCACGGGCATGTCACTGAAGAAGCCCGCGGACCGCTTCCAGTTGGAGGTCAGCGTTCGCGTCCATCAGATCAACGAGGCACGGATCGGCGGGCTGCACCCCTCGGCGTGACCGTCGGGTGACTGCACGTCATGCGACCTGCCCCCTCACCACCGGGAGGCCGGGATCGGTGGCCACCCCCAACGGCGAAGGGGACGCACCCGCCGCGATCAAGTGCGCGGCGAACGACGCGATCATTGCGCCGTTGTCGGTGCAGAGCCGCGGGCGCGGGACGCGGAGCGTCAAACCCGCCGCGGTACAGCGTTCCTCGGCGAGCTCGCGGAGCCGGGAGTTGGCCGCGACACCCCCCGCGATCAACAGCGTGGACACCCCGAGGACATTCGCCGCGCGCACTGCCTTCTTGGTGAGCACGTCGGCGACCGCCTCCTGGAAGCCCGCTGCAACGTCTGCCGTGGCGGCCTCGGGGTGTGACTCCACGTACCGGGCGACCGACGTCTTGAGCCCAGAGAAGCTGAACGCATGGGGGTCGTCACGCGGCCCGGTCATGCCGCGGGGGAACACGATCGCGTCGCGATCGCCGGTGCGCGCCAACTCGTCGAGCACCCTGCCGCCCGGATAGCCGAGGCCGAGCAGTCTGGCGATCTTGTCGTACGCCTCACCGGCCGCATCGTCGACGGTGCTGCCGAGTTCTTCGATCGGCTCGCCCAGCGATCGGACGTGCAGCAGGTTGGTGTGTCCGCCGGACACCAGCAGTCCGACGCTTTCGGGCAGCGGGCCGTGATCGTAGACGTCGGCGGCGAGGTGCCCACCGAGGTGGTTGACCGCGTAGAACGGTACCCCCCAAGCCGCCGAATAGGCCTTGGCCGCAGCCACTCCCACCAGAAGTGCGCCCGCGAGCCCCGGTCCGATGGTGGCCGCGACGACGTCCGGCCTGTCGACGCCCGCCGTCTCGAGCGCCCTGCGCATCGTTGGCCCGAGGGCCTCGAGGTGCGCCCGCGACGCGATCTCGGGTACCACTCCCCCGAATCTCGCGTGCTCGTCGACGCTGGAGGCCACCTCGTCGGCCAACAGCCGGACGGACCCGTCGGGGCCGAGCTCGCAGATGCCGACTCCCGTCTCGTCACACGAGCTTTCGATCGCCAGAACGATCATCGAGCCTCCCGCCGCATGGTGTAGGCATCGGCTCCGCTGGCCTGGTAGTAGCGCTTGCGCAGTCCCATCACTGCGAAGCCGGCCTTCTGGTACATGGCGATGGCAGGCGCGTTGTCCGTGCGGACCTCCAGGAAGACCGTGTCGCCGCCGGCGATGTCGAGCAGTCCGTCCAGAAGCACGCCGCCGACGCCCCGCCCCTGGTGGGCCTTGTCGACGCCGATGGTGTGAATCTCGTACTCATAGGGTGGTTTCCGGCCCAATCGGCTGACCCCTGCATACCCGATGAGCACTCCGTCGGAGCGTGCGGCGACATAGTGATTGTGCGCCGATTCGAGTTCACGGATGAACGCCGTTGCGGGCCACGGGTCGTCGCCAGGAAACAACTGGGCTTCCAATTCTGCGCAGCGATCGGCGTCGCCGACCGTCAGGGAACCGAATTCGACGGTCACGAGCGCACCTGTTGCGGTTTGGCGTCGGGACGGCGCAGATACAGCGGGATCAAGGGCTCCGGCGCCGACGTCCAGTCCACGGCACGCACCAGCCCGGACACCACCGGATACTCGGGCGGCAGGAGCGGGAGGCCGAAAAGGGCGGCGTGCTCCGGAGATCCGGCGACGCCGGCCGCGTCCGCGGGCACGTCGGCCGGGGCATTGACGGCAGGCCCGTCGATGCGGACACCGTCGCGGTAGCGCGCCCAGTAGACCTCCCGACGACGGGCGTCGGTCACCACCAGGATTTCGCCGGTGGTGTCCACGCCGATCGCGTCGAGGCTGCACACCCCGTATACCGGGATGCCGAGGGCGTGACCGTACGCGGCAGCCGTGGCCATCCCGACCCGCAGACCGGTGAACGGGCCTGGGCCGCAG
>NZ_JBOGDD010000646.1:0-7135 GCF_050701675.1 Mycobacterium sp.
GAGTGGACGCATCCATGGGCTTAGTTTGGGGGGCGTACCGCCCAACCGCAACTGATTGTTGACAATCAGACAGTTGCGTTCCTAGCCTCGTAGGTGTGCCGACGCCCAGCGAGTCAGGTCGCGCGACGAGCGGTCGGCGACCGGTCATTGCGGTGCTCTGCGAGCGCGCGACCGACAGACCGCCTGGGCTCGACGGATTGGACGTGGAGTTCCGCTTCTGCACCGCCGACGGACTGGCCGAGGCCGTGCGGGGGGCACAGGGCGTATTACTCTGGCACTTCTTCTCCACCGCGGTCCGCGACGTCTGGGCCGACGCGGGCACCGTCGAGTGGATCCACATCACGGCCGCCGGTGTCGACACCCTGCTCTTCGACGAACTGAGGGATTCCGACGTCCTGGTGACCAACGCTCGTGGCGTCTTCGAACGGCCGATCGCCGAGTACGTGCTCGGTGCGGTGATCGCGCACGCCAAGGACACGCTCGACAGCTTCGATCTGCAACGGCGACACCAGTGGCAGCACCGGGAGACGCGGACCATCGCAGGCGCCAAGGCCCTCGTGGTCGGCACCGGCGCGATCGGCAGGGAGATCGCGCGGCTACTTGGCGCGGCCGGGCTCGACGTGCGCGGGGTAGGTCGTACGGCGCGTACCGGCGACCCCGACTTCGGCGAGGTGGTCGCCAGCGCCGACCTTTCCACCGAGGTCGGCTGGTGCGACTTCCTGATCCTGGCCGCACCTCTGACCGACGCGACCCGCGGCCTGGTGGATGCCGCCGTGCTGAGCGCGATGAAACCCGACGCCCTCCTGGTGAACGTCGCTCGCGGCCCGTTGGTCGACGAGCCCGCACTGCTCGCCGCGCTGAGCGAAAACCGCATCGGTGGTGCGACACTCGACGTGTTCACCGTCGAGCCACTGCCCGCCGAGCACCCGTTGTGGGACGCGCCGAACGTGACGATCACCGCGCACATGTCCGGGGATGTCATCGGCTGGCGCGACACCCTGGCCGCGCAGTACGAGGCGAACGTCCGTCGCTGGCTGGCAGGCGAACCCTTGGTCAACGTGGTCGACAAGAAGCTCGGCTACATCCCCGGAGCCGGAGGTGCTCGATGATTCCGCAGGGCGTCGACCTGGTCGGGCAGTACCGACGCAGGGCGCTCTCGCCGGTCGAGGTCACCAACGCCGCACTCGAGGCGATCGAGCGGCACGACGGCCAGGTGAACGCCTTCGTGCTGGTGGACGCCGATGGCGCGCTCGCCGCGGCGAAGGAATCCGAGGCCCGTTGGCTTGCAGGTGAGCCGCTTGGCCCAGGCGATGGCGTACCGACGTCGATCAAGGACGCGCTGTGGACCAAGGGCTGGCCGACCCTGCGCGGCAGCACGCTGATCGACGAGACGGGCCCGTGGGAGGAAGACGCGCCGAGTGTCGCGAGACTCCGCGAGACGGGTGCGGTCATCCTCGGCAAGACCACCACCCCGGAGTACTCGTGGAAGGGCGTGACCGACTCGTTCCGGTACGGCGTCACCGGCAACCCATGGGACCCCGCCAAGACGGCAGGCGGATCGAGCGGCGGCAGTGCGACGGCGGTCGGCCTCGGCATGGGGGCGTGGTCGGTCGGCACGGACGGGGGCGGCTCGGTCCGCATCCCCGCTGGGTTCACCGGCACGGTCGCGCTGAAGCCGACCTACGGCGTGGTCCCGCTGTATCCGTCGAGTGCGTTCGGCACCCTGTCGCACGCCGGTCCGATGACCCGGTCGGTGCGGGACTGCGCGGCGCTGCTCGACGTGATCAGCGGCTTCGACGCCCGTGACTGGTCGGCCATGCCGCCGCCGACGCGCTCCTTCCTGGACGGCCTCGACGGTGGTGTCGCGGGACTGCGGATCGCGTTCTCGCCAAACCTCGGGTTCGTCCGCAACGACCCCGACGTCGACGCGGCGGTCCGAGCCGCGGTCGGCGTGCTCGCCGATGCCGGCGCCCACGTGGACGAGGTCGATCCGGGATTCGCGGATCCGGTCGAGGCGTTTCACACCCTGTGGTTTGCCGGGGAGGCCCAGGTGCTGGCTGCCTACGGCGATGCCGTCGACGAGCGGGTCGACCCAGGACTGCGGCGGACCGCGGCGGTCGGAGCGGCGAGCTCCGCGGCGGACTACCTGGATGCGACCGCGCTGAGGATGGACCTCGGCGTGTTGATGGGCAGGTTCCACCAGACCTACGACGTGCTGCTGACCCCGACGCTTCCGGTGGCGGCGTTCCCCGTCGGGCAGGACGTACCCGACGGTTCCACCTCGCCGGACTGGACCAGCTGGACCCCGTACACCTATCCGTTCAACCTGACCCAGCAGCCTGCGCTGAGCGTGCCGTGCGGCTTCACCGCCGCCGGACTACCCGTCGGCCTGCAGATCGTCGGCCCCCGGCACGCCGACGCGCTGGTGCTGCGGGTCGGTCAGGCGTACCAGTCCGCCACCGACTGGCATCTGAGAAGTCCGGCACTTCTGACCGAGGAGGTTCGATGAGCAGGTTCATCACGGTGACGCTGGAGAAGCGCGGCGTCAGCTGCGTTGCCCGGCTGCTCGACGACGAGGCGCCCCGTACCAGCGCGGCCGTCTGGGATGCGCTGCCGCTGGCGGCGCCGGTCTTCCACGGCAAGTACGCGCGCAACGAGATCTACACGCTGTTGCCGGCGTTCGCGCCCGCGTCCCCCGGCAAGGAGAACACCACGATCACCCCGATCCCCGGTGACCTGTGCTGGTTCTCGTTCGACTCGGACGATCTCGGCAACCCGGCATACGGATACGAGGACAGCGCCGGGACTGGAACGACCGGTGCGATCGTCGACCTCGCCCTGTTCTACGGCAGGAACAACCTGCTGATCAACGGCGACCAGGGCTGGGTGCCCGGCAACGTGTTCGGCGCCGTCGTCGAGGGCTTCGACGAGATGGCCGCGGCCTGCCAGGACCTCTGGCTCGGCGGCGTCCGCGGCGAGACCCTGAGGTTCAGCCGCCGCGACTGAACGACGGTCGCCGCGATGGGAGAGACTTCGTTCGTGAGCCTCCCAGCCGACGATGTCACCGAATGTTCGACGTTCGACGTCGACGCGATCCGTGGGTGCTTTCCCGCCCTCGGCCCCGTCCTCGGGCAAGGCACGGCCTTCTTCGACGGTCCCGGTGGATCGCAGACCCCGACGGCCGTCGCCGACGCCATCCGGGACGCCATGCTCCGTCCCCTGTCGAACCGCGGAACCGCCACGGCCGCGGCGCGCAACGCCGAGGAAATCGTCGTGCAGTGCCGCCTCGCTCTCAGCGAGCTGCTCAACTCCGATCCTGAGGAAGTGATCTTCGGGCGGAGCATGACGGCGCTGACCTTTGATCTGTCGCGGGCGCTGTCCGCTCGGTGGCAACCCGGTGACGAGATCGTCGTGACACGCCTTGACCACGATGCCAACGTGCGGCCGTGGGTGCTCGCCGCCGCCGCAGCGGGCGCGACCGTCCGCTGGGTGGACTTCGACCCGGCGGACGCCGAACTTCCGGTGGAGAACGTCGAGGCACAGCTCAGCGACCGCACGCGCCTGGTCGCCGTCACCGCCGCGTCCAACCTCATCGGCACGATGCCCGACGTGCGGACCATCGCGGCCCGCGCCCATGCCGCCGGAGCCCTGCTGTTCGTCGACGGCGTGCACTACACCGCCCACGCCGCGGTCGACTTCCGCGCTCTCGGCGCCGACTTCTTCGCGTGCTCGCCGTACAAGTTCCTCGGACCGCACTGTGGCGTCGTCGTTGGCACGCACGACGTTCTCGCCGAGCTGCGGCCCGGCAAGCTGCTGCCCTCCACCGACCGGGTGCCCGAGCGTTTCGAGCTAGGCACGCTCCCCTACGAACTGATGGCGGGCACGACCGCCGCCGTCGACTTCCTCGCGGGCATGACGCGTGCGACCGGGAGCCGCCGCAGCCGACTGCTGGCCGCCTCCAGCGCACTCGAGCAGCACGAGGACGCGCTTCGCCTGCGCATCGAGGCCGGTCTTCGGCAGCTGCCTGGGGTGCGCATCCACTCGCGCGCCGCGCGCCGGACCCCGACGCTGCTCGTCACGTTTGCCGGTCGGGACGCCGCCGAGGTCAGCGCGGTGCTCGCCACGCACGACGTCAACGCACCCGCCGGTTCCTTCTACGCCTACGAGGCGTCGAGAAGGCTCGGGCTTGGCGAGTCGGGTGGCCTGCGGATCGGCTTGGCCCCCTACAACGACGCCGACGACGTCGACCGGCTCCTCGAAGCACTGGCGGCAGCCCTCGGCGAGTGATTCGTAGTTGTCGGACCCCGTAGTAGGTACTTGGATGGACATCAGCGATGCGCTGCCCCGCATCGAAGTCATTGGAGTCGAGATGGTTGACATCACCATGCTGATACTGGCCGACCACGGTTGGTTCCGGGAACAGTTCGCAAAGCTGGACTACCTGCAGGCCGACGACCCGGTCAATCCCAAGGCACTGCAACGGGTTTGGCGTCCTCTCGCGGACAAGCTGGACGTTCATGCCTACATCGAGGAGAAGATCTTCTACCCGCAGTTACTGGAGCGGGGGGCCGACGGTCCCGAGGACGAGACGCTGGATGCGATCGGCGACCACAACGACATCCGGGACGGCGTCCGCGCTGCCGATGCCGCCCCGATCGGTTCGGACGAGTGGTGGTCTGCGGTCGGTGAGGCCAGGAAGGCCAACGACGAGCACATGGGCGAGGAGGAGCGCGAGGGGCTCTCGGACTTCAGGCGTCATGCGTCGGCAGGACTTCGGGATGCCCTCGGCCGTCAGTACCGCGACTTCATGGCGAAGCACCCCACGACGAAGGGGCTGAAGATCGCCGACCGTGATCCGCAGACCTACGTCGACGATGCCGAGGCCGGATCGACACCGCGGCAGAAGGACTCGTCGCTGGGGATCGGCAGCTTGAAGCGCTGAGGTACGCCTACTTCCAGGCGAACAGTGGTTGTTCGAGTTCGTCGACGGGGTCGTGGCGGCCTTCGAGGCACAGCCACCGCAGTTGCAGGAGCACGGCCCCCGTCGGGGCGTGAATCAGGTCGTTTCCCAACGGGATCTGTACGACCGGACGCGGGCTCTCCGGGATGGTGACGAACCGCGGCGAGTCGTCGCGCTGCAGTTGATGCAATCCCACCCGGTAGACGGCCACCACCTCAGCGGGTGAGGGCCGGGGATCGAGGCGTCCGCCGCCCCAGATCACCACCGGGGTGATGACGTATCCCGACCGCGTCGGGTAGTCGTCGAGCAGGCCCAACACCGTCGAGTCCGACAATCCGATGCCGACCTCTTCGTCCAGTTCCCGCAGCGCAGCGTCGACCACGCTCTCCCCAGGGTCGAGGCGGCCGCCTGGCAACGCCCACTGTGCGGCGTGCGAGCTGAGGCGAGATGCCCTGCGGCACAGCAGAAAGGCGGCGCCGCCCGACACCCCGACCATGCGGCCGTCGAGACCCTCCCCCATCGGCCTGCCGTCGATCCAGTCGTCCACGGGCGCCGGGTCGACCCTGTCCTCGCCGACTTCGGAGTCGACAAGCACCACCGCGACAGCCGCGTGCCGCTTCGTCGGGTCGGTCACGGTACGGCGGTCGTGGTCCGCCAGATGTGCCCCGATTTGCCGCCGAAGCGCGTCGTCGTAAGTGATCGTCACGGCTCGACGATAGGCGGGGCGTGCCGAGTCACTTCCGGGGCCTCGGGGGTCAGCCTGCGCCGTTCGCCTCAGCCGATCGCGGCCGTCGGCGCGGGAGTCGCCCTCATCACCAGGCTGTAGAGCGGGGTGACCCAGGCGTGCGACCCGCTTGCCATTGGCATGTACGAGGTGTGGATCGCGAGTGAGGCGGGCGACATCGCGTCCGTGGTGGAGTCCGGGTCGTAGTCGCAGACCGGATCGCCCACGTCGCAGATGCTGAGGGTGCGGGCACCGATCGACAACGGCAACTTCGAGGTGGGGGCGGACGCCAGGAACGAGTGCTCCTGCGCGACACCCTTGCCGACGCCGGGCGTGATCGCCGTCGAGCCCATGTCGATGGTGTTGTCGCCAGGCAGTCGGTCACCGTCGGCGACCAGCAGCGCGGCCGCCACGTGCGGGTCGTCGGCCAGATCTTCGAGGTTGCGGTGGATCACCATGGCGCCCTGCGAATAGCCGGCGAGCACCACCATGGTGTTGGGGCACTGCTTGGTGAATGCCGTGAGCTGGTCGCCGGCCGCGGCCGTGCCCTCCTTGACGCTGTCCATGAAGTCCATCCAGCCACCCACCCCGCCGTCGAGCGGAACCGGCGCCGCGGGGTATTGAACGGCCTCGGCGGTGATGGTCCGCCCGCTCGCCGCCAGGTCTGCCTGCAGCTGCAGATACGACTGGTAGACGACGCCGCCCATACCGCCGTTGGCGGTCAGCTGCGCCCCGTCACGCTGTCCCGAACCCGCGGCGCCGATGAAGTGGTAGTCCCCACACCCGGGTGCTGCGGACGCGGTCCCCGTAGACAATCCGGCCAGTCCTGCCACCGCCACGACGGCCACCACGACGGCCAGTCCCATCCGACGAATCACCACGAATGCCCTCCGACCCTGCTGGCAGCCGGTATGTAGTAGTGCTGCCATTCTCAGTCCTTTGATCGCTCCCCGGGCTACCTCGCGTTACAGCTTGACCGACCTGGCTAACGACTCACAGTCGTTCTGGTCACGAACGGGGTTCGGTCCTGCCGGCCCGGTGGACGCGGTGGTTGGATCGGCAGGTGGTCGAACCGTCGCAGATGATGTGGCTGCTCGTCGCGTTCGCGGTGACCGCCGCAACGTTCTCGGGCCTCGGATTCGTCATTGCACGGCGAAACAAGCGACCCGCGCGCGGCCTGTTCGCCCTCGGCGTCGTCTGCGGTGCGGTGGCAGGCCCGATCCTGCAGCGACGGAGCAGGCACCTTCGCGCGCTTCGGGGCGCCACCAGACGCGCTGATCGTTTCGTCGCGCGCGTGCTCGCCCTCGCAGCGCGCCGCCAGTCGAGTCGGCGGTGACCGAACTTCCCACCGGCGTCCGAGCGATGACTGCCCGCGGGCCGCGGTGGCAGCAGTGGGTCGACGAGCTCGCAGCCGTGACCCGGAGTCACCTCGAGCAGAGGGAGTTACGGCC
>NZ_JBOGDD010000647.1:0-6138 GCF_050701675.1 Mycobacterium sp.
CTTCTGGCCTTCCTCGCCGTCGGGCGAGAGGGGGTTGAGACCGCACTGTTCATGGTGGGCTATGCAGAAGCCGAGACTCTCTGGCCGCTAACGGGTTTGGTGATCGGCGTACTCGTGGCCGCGGCGATCGCCTACGGCATGTACGCCGGCGCAGTGCGCATCAATCTCGGCAGCTTCTTCAAGTACACCGGCATCTTCTTGATCATCGTGGCCGCGGGAATCTTGGGGTACGGCGTTCGCGCACTGCAGACGGTCGGTTGGCTTCCAGGCGTGGGATCTCCGGCCTTCGACATCTCGTCCTGGTTCGATTGGTCAGCGTGGTACGGCGAAATCGTCCACGGCGTCTTCAATCTCAGACCGGACCCCACCCTTCTACAAGCTGCTGCCTGGCTCGCCTACCTCGCGGTGATCCTGTTCTTCTTTCTCCGGCCGATCGTGGTCGTTGCGTCGGCCAAGAGGGTGGCAGCCGACGCCCCGCCCACCAACAGCCCTGACGACACCCGCAACGTGCTCACCCCACCCAATGAAGGATCACCCCGATGACGCCCAGCGTGACCTCGCGCTTCCCGATCGGCGTCGCGATCATCACCGCCGCGCTGGTCGGTGTCGCGGTGACGAGTTGCGCTGCCAAGCAACCCGGTGCCACGACCCCCGTCGGCGCGGCAGGGGCGGGCAACCAGATCGCCGTCAACGCGTCGGACTCCACCTGCGAGCTGTCCGGCACGACGGTGGCCACCGGTCCAAGCACGTTCGCCATCACCAACAACGGCGGCAAGGTCACCGAGTTCTACGTCTACGGCGCGGGCGACCGCGTGATGGGCGAGGTCGAGAACATCTCCCCTGGTTTGAACCGCACGCTCGTGGTCCAGCTGACCGAGCCTGGCAAGTACCAGACCGCTTGCAAACCGGGCATGGTGGGAGACGGGCTGCGCGGTGATCTCACCGTCACCGGCGATACCGTGCAGATCGAGACCGAGGGCAAGTTCAAGACCGCCGCCGACGACTACGAGCGGTACGTGAACAGCCAGACCGACGCGCTAGTAGCGGCCACTGACGTGTTCGTCGCCGCCGTCAAGAAGGGTGACGTCGCCGCTGCGAAGGCGCAGTTCCCGATCGCCCGCACCTACTACGAGCGCATCGAGCCGGTCGCGGAGTCCTTCCCCAACGACCTCGACCCGCGCGTCGATCTGCGAGAGGCCGACCTCGCGCCAGGCCAGAAGTGGACCGGCTTCCACGCACTGGAGAAGCAGCTGTGGGTGACGGGCTTGCAGCCCGACGCCAACGCGCTCGCCGAGCAGCTGGTCGCGGACGTCAAGGAGCTCGACGTGGGCGTGAAGGCGCCCGACTTCACCATCGACTCCACGCGGATCGCGGGCGGCGCACAGACCCTCCTCGACGAGATCGGCAAGACGAAGATCACGGGCGAGGAAGACCGCTTCAGCCATACCGACCTGTGGGACTTCGAGGCCAACGTCCAGGGTTCGCAGACCGCGGTGGCATCGGTCCGGCCGATCCTCGACCAGGCGCAACCCGAGCTGGGAGGCAAGGTGGACCAGCGGTTCGCCGACGTCGAAGCGCTGCTGGCGACGTACCGTCGAGGCGACGGGTTCGTCTCCTACGACACCGTCGCCGAGCCGCAGCGCCAAGAGCTCTCGCGCGCGATCGACGCACTGTCGGGAGAAGTCAGCCAGGTGCAGGGTGTCATTGCAGGTCAGTAGCGATGCCGGACAATGACGGCCCGGCAGTCGCGTCCCGCCGTTCGACCCTCAGATGGGCAGGCGTCGGTTGATCAGCAGTCCGGCCAGTGCCGCTAGGGCCAAGACCACGGCGCCCAGCCTCAACCAGCCCACACTGGCGTCACCCTTGACGGTCTCATAGCCGATCTGCTGCTGCAGCGTCGTGAAGACCTCCTTGAGCTGCACCAGGTTCGACGCCGAGTAGCTGTTGCCGTTGGACAATTCGGCGATCCTCTTGAGCGTCTCGTCATCGACCGGCACGGGCAGGCGCTGACCGTTCAAGTCCACCACGCCATATGGGGTACCGAACGACACGGTCGAGATCGGCACGCCCTGGTCCTTAGCGGTGCGGGCGGCGGTGTACGCGCCCTTGGGATTGTCCGGGGTCGACGGCACCGTCTCCTTGCCGTCGGACATCAGCACGATGCGCGCCGGGGGTGGTTTGTCGCCGCCGCCGATGACCGCACCGACGGTGGCGATGGACTGCAGGGCGGTGAAGATGGCCTCACCCGTGGCGGTGCGGTCGGCCAGCTGAAACTTGCTGATCGCGATCTTGGTCGCCTCGTGGTTGGTCGTCGGCGACACCAGGACCGTCGCGGCGCCCGCGTAGGCGATCAGACCGAGATTGATGCCGGGGGTCAACTGGTCGGCGAACTGCGTGGCGGCCTCCTGGGCCGCAGCCAGCCGACTGGGGGCGACGTCGGTGGCCCGCATCGATTGCGATACGTCGACGACCAGCATCACCACGGCGCGGTTGCGCGGTACCCGGACGTCGTTGGTGGGCCCGGCCATCGCGACCGTGAACAACACGAGCGAGGACACCAGCAGTATCGCCGGCAGGTGACGCCAGCGGTTCGGCCGAGTGGGGGCCACGCTCTCCAGCAGCTCCATGTTGGCGAATCGGAGCATGCGCCTGCGCCGCGTCACCTGGGCTGCGACGTAGAGGCCGATCAAACCCAAGACCGCGAGTAGGAACACGAAGTACCAGGCGTGCTCGAATCCCGAGAGGCCCATCATTCCTAGAAACGGTATTGCCATGTACGCCTCGTCATTTCGGCCTCATTCGCTCAGGCTTCGCTCAGCCTTCGGCTGCGACATTCGACGCGTCGACCTGAAAGACCAAGCGTACGTGAGCGACTCGATCGGCGAATCCCCGGACGAGTGAGTCGTGCAGTCTCAGCGTTCGTTAAGCAATGACGTGCCAGGATCGAGCCTCCACTACAGCCCAGGCAGCGCTGCGGTGTGTTCGGCGACGACGGCTTGGAGTTTCTGCGGGTCGAGATGCAGACGGGTGAGGATCGTCGGTGCGATCTGTGCAGTGGTGACCGAGGATTGGTCGTCGCCAGGGGTGATGCCAGGACCAGCGACGATCAATGGCACGTTCCGGTCGGCCGGCGTGACGCCGCCGTGTTCGGCGATCTTCGCCGTGCCGCTGGTGTAGACAGTGCCGGGCTGGGTGGAGGCGTAGACGTCGGGTACCCGCGGATCGCCGGGGGCGGCGCCGAAGAAGGTCGCGGCCTCGGGGCCCGCGTAGATCCGGTCGGTGCCAGAGGCGGTGTACGCCTTCGGCTTCCCTGCGATGTCGGTGCCCTGGCCGTTATTGGCGTGAAGCCGGTCGGCGACGAACGCCGCCGCGGCGGGCGATCGGTCGGCCAGCCACATGATCATCGCGTCGTCGTCGACGGAGTGCACGATCAAGTCTGGGACGTCTGGGTGAGCGGAAGCCCATTCGGCGTTGATGGCGTCGATGATCTTTCCGTCGTCGACACGGGTGAGGGTGTCGGGCTTCATCGGCGACTGGCCGTGTTTGGCCGAGACGATGACCGTGGTGGTGTCGGCGATCCCGGCGGCGTCCAGCGCGGCGACCATCCGCCCGATCTGGGTGTCGACGAAGCCGAGTGCGGAGGCGAGTACCGGGCCGGCGGCCTGCCCGTCGGGGCCGTAGCCACCCGGCTGCCCGCCGGACTCGGCCAGCTTCTCCGCGGTCGACACCGACTGGAAGTTCATGCCGAACAGCGACGGTACGCCCACCTGCGTTCGCCCCGAATGATCCTTGCCCGCAATTTCATTGGCGATGGCATCCACCTTGTACGTGTCATACCGCTGAGTGAGGGCGTTGTCGTTGGTCCAGCTGTCAGCGTCCTTGCTGCCCGCGGGATTGCTGTCGACCTCTGGGGTGAACAGATCATCGATCGACGGAGCACCCGCGCCGTCGAGGATCGCGTAGGCCGGGTGCTTGTCGGACCACGCCGTACGGAGCCCAGCGTCGTGGGCGACGGCGAACACCGTGTTGACCTTCAGGTATGCACCGGGCATCAGCGGCTTGCAGGACGCGGGGTCCACCGGCAGCTTCGCGGTATCGATCACCTCGGTGGGCGCGGCGGTCATCTGCAGGACCCCATCGGGCAGATTGCTCAGTCCCTGGCCGCCATCGATCTTGGTGACGTCCTTGTCCAGCTCCTCGGTAAAACTCACCGTCCCGCCGGGTTTGGCGCTTGCGCAGTCCGTCGTGCCAGGCTCGAGGAGGTCGTGGGCGTAGCTGTCGTCGTAGTACACCCCGGTGGTCCTCGGATTCCCACCGGTCACCTGAGCAAGGAGTCCGGGAAAGGAATCCGACGGTACCGGCGTCTGAGCGTTCGTGAAGGTGACACCCCGTCCGACGAGCGCCGCGAGTGCCGAATCCGGATGCGCCCGCATGTAACTCGCGAGGTCGGATTGATGCATGCCGTCGATCGACAGGAGCAGGACGTGCTGAGCGCCCCCCGAGGCCGGGGCGGACGGCTCGCTCGAGCAGCCGGCAGCGACGACGAGCAGTAGCGCGGCACAGGCAGCGGTAGCGGCCCGTCCTGGTCGAAATGGGGGCACTTGGGTCTCCGAGGATCATGGTGAACGGGTCCGCCGCAGCTTGGATGCGCGGAATGAACGGGGCTTGAACGCGGAACGAAGTTCACCCGTGGTCTCTCAGCGAAGCTTCAGCTCTGCGGTGCTATGCCGAGGCCTCGACGGGCGTCCGGTGACCAGCGCATTTCGACGGCGCATTGCGCGAATGAAAAAGCTCCCCACCAGTGTGAACCGGTGGAGAGCTATGGCGGTGGCGGAGGGATTTGAACCCTCGGACGGGGGTTACCCGTCACACGCTTTCGAGGCGTGCTCCTTAGGCCGCTCGGACACGCCACCGTCGGGCAGCTTACCGGGAACCCGGCACGGCCCCCTAATCGCCGTCGCAGCCCCACTCAACGCTGCCTGGCGAAGAACTCCTCCAGCGGCGCCGCGCACTCTTCGGCCAGCACACCGCCCCGCACTTGCGGCCGGTGTGTGAGCCGCCGATCGCGGACGACGTCCCAGAGGGAGCCGACGGCGCCCGTCTTGGGTTCCCACGCACCGAAGACCACCCGGGCGACGCGCGCCATCACCAGCGCCCCGGCGCACATCGTGCACGGCTCGACGGTCACCGCCAGCGTCGCGCCCTCCAACCGCCAGCCGTCGCCGAGCACCCTGGCAGCCGCCCGGAGCGCCAGGATCTCGGCGTGCGCGGTGGGGTCGCCGAGTTCCTCACGAGCATTGGCCGCACGCGCCAGCTCGGTGCCATCGCGTCCGAAGACCACCGCACCGATCGGCACGTCACGGGCGCCCGCCGTGGCCGCAGCCTCGAGCGCGAGGCGAATCAGGCGCTCGTCGTCCGTCAACGATCGAGTTTGTCCAGGAACGCCGACATCTCGTCGCCGAAGCCCATCTCCTGCGCGATCCGCGACAGCTGCTCGTCGGCGTAGTCGTCATCGGAGAGGATGATGCTGAGCACGCCCTCGGACAGGCCGATATCGGACAGCAGGCCCAGGTCGCCCTCCTCGAACGGGTCCTCGTCCTCCAGATCGTCCGGGTCGAGGTCGGCGTCGAGCTTCTCCAGCACTTCCCTGGCGATGTCGTAATCGACCGCAGCGGTCGCGTCCGACAGGAACAGGCGGGTACCCGCAGGTGCGGGGCGCACGATCACGAAGAACTCGTCATCGACGTCGAGCAGGCCGAAGACCGCGCCGGCGCTGCGGAGTTCCCGCAATTCGGTCTCCGCGGCCGTCAGACTGGTCAACGAAGTGCGCCGCAACGACGAACACCGCCACTTGCCGTCTTCGCGGACGACGGCAACGCCAAATCCGTCGGGGAGATCCGCAGCCTGGTTCTGCGCCTGCGCTCGCTGTGCTCCCATGAAACCAACGCTAGTCCCAGATCACGCGCTTTGACCAGCGATCGAGCCCAAACCCGACGCCCGCCCGACGCCGCGGTATGCCAACCTTGTTGCGTGGCTACTCCGGCGATGAACGCGTACGCGAAGAGCAGACTGCCGGTGTGTGTGCTGGGCCTTGGATTGATAGGCGGCTCCGTGATGCGGGCGGCGAAGGCCGCCGGC
>NZ_JBOGDD010000648.1:0-2203 GCF_050701675.1 Mycobacterium sp.
CTGCAGTCCACCGGCGTCGGCGCGGTAGACACCGCCGGCAACCGTGGACGACGGCCCGACCTCGGTGGCGCCTGCGATGTCGGTGAGGTAGATCTTCTTGTCCGCCCCCGGCTCCAGCTCGCCGTCACGTTCGTCGACCAGGAACTCGGTGTTGCTGATCGCGGTGATCTCCGAGACGGCGACCTTGGACTTCTCCGGGTCGGCCAGCGGGTAGAGGTATTCCTTGACCGCCTTGTCTGCGAGGTTCACCGTGACGATGCGGGTCAGCGGCACCGACTTCGCCGAACCCTCCAGGCCGGGGGTCTTGATCGCGGACTGCATGATGCCGACCAGCGTCGAGCCGTCCGGCGTGATCGTCAGCCCCTCCATGCCCTGGTTCGGGCTGCGCAGCGACAACTCGCGTGGCAGCGTGCCGTCGAACGGTGAAAGTCGTTCCAGCTCCCTGCCATTGGCGTCGAAGTGGACGAGGAACGGCCCGTACTCGTCCGACACCCAGAACGTGCCGTCGGCCAGCGCGACGAGACCTTCGGTGTCCAGCCCGTGATCGGAGGTGGGCAGTGGGGCGCCGTTGACGTCGACCAGTCTTTCGCCGGTGTTGGCGGCCGGATCGACGAGACCGACGAGCGGCTGCCCGTCACGACCGCTGAGGGTGATGGCCTGCCCCGGTGCGGCCGTACCGTCGCTCAACCGGAACGTGTTGATCTGCGGGTGGAAGTCCGGTACCGGCAACACCTTCTCGTTGTCGGTCCGGCCGTCGACGTTGGGGCCGCGGTCGGTGAGACCGTACAGTTCGCCGGCGCCGCCACCGGGGACGGCGGCGATCGCCGAGCCGAAGCCGCTGCTCTGGATCTCCACACCGCCCACCGTGGCCAGCGGCGGCGTGTCCACGGCATAGGTCTTGACCGCGTCGGTGGTGGTGGCCTCGAACTGGTCGGTGCCGGTGAAGCCCTTGTCCGGGGTGTAGATCAGGGCGCCGCCGTTGCCGTAGGTGAGCGTTCCGTGCGCGGGCTTGGCGAAGTCCACCGCGGTGGCGCCGGCCGTCGCCGTCAGCAACTGTGCCGGCGTGATGGTGAGCGCCTTGTCGACACCGGTGGTCAAGGCAGCGGGCTGGCCGGAGGTGCTGGACGCGGACGGCGTGTCCCCGCCAGACGAACAGGACACTGCGGCAACGGTACTCATCACGAAGAGCGCCATCAGCGATGGCGTTCGGAAGTTCATCACGGACAAGAGGTAGCAGCGCCCGGCATCCGCGGGGTGTCCGCGAGGTGAACGACGGGCCTCGCGGCGCGCGCGTGCCGACCGCGAAACTACGGCGTCGTGACGGGATCCAGCCGGAACACCGCGCAGCGCCCGGCCAGCGATTCGAACTCGTCGGCGGTGCCGTCGGTCACCAACCCGGCGCGCTTGTAGAACCCGACCCCGGTGGGCACCTCCGTGGGAAATGCGCGCAAGACCGGCTTGGCCTGATCGGCCGTGAGCTCGACGAACGCCACCCGCTCCGAGGACCGCCCGCGCGTCACCGTCCCCTCGCCCGCCGCACGGGCGTTGAGAACCCAGTCCGCGCGCGGGTATCCGCACGCGACATAGACCTTGCCGTCCAGGATGTAGGGGGTCGCGGGCGTGCTGCGCGGCTGGCCGGACTTGCGGCCGACCACCGTCAGCACCCGCACCGGCCCGGTGGCGATGCCGAGTTTCTGCATCGACACCATGATCTTGTTGATGGGCTTGAGCCAGCCTGGCGGCTTGGGGTCGGACATCCGTTCGGTATAACAAGTCGACTGATATATGTCAACGTCGTTGATACCGGGCCGCGTCAGCCAGCCGGGCTCTTCAGCGGCTCGGTGAACCCGTCCCCGGTCAGGGTCCGCACGCCCTCGGGGCCGGTGACCTCCTCGACGAACTGAGCCGCCTCGCGATCCTGCTGGGTGCCCTTGACCACCGTGATCCACGCAGTGACGGCGTCCGTGCTCCCAGGGAGGGGGAACCACGAGACGCCACCTCCGGCAGCCTGGGCATCGGTCGCGTAGACCACACCGGCGTCGGCCTGCCCGGCGGTGACGGCCTGGAGAACACGGTTCGACGTCGCCCCCGACGTGACCGGGTGAAGTCGTATCCCGGTCCGGTCCTCGACGAGCTGCGTCGTCGAACCGCACGTGCTCTGGGCGGCACAGACGCTCACCCGCAGACCGGGCCTGGTGAGGTC
>NZ_JBOGDD010000649.1:0-1849 GCF_050701675.1 Mycobacterium sp.
GGCATCGCCTGTCCGGCCTCCTCGTGGCGGCCGCCGTCCTGGTTCTCGCGTGTGCACTGAGCCTGGCGATCGGGACCCAGAACATCGGGCTGTCGACGGTGTGGCTGGCGGTGACCGACTACACCGACACGGGTAACGAGTGGATCGTGCGCGAGCTGCGAGTTCCGCGCACATTGCTCGGAATCGTCGTCGGCATCGCGTTGGGGCTCAGTGGCGCACTGATCCAGGGTGTCACCCGAAATCCCTTGGCAGACGCCCAGATTCTCGGAATCAACTCCGGTGCCGGGCTCTTCGTCGTCGCCGCCATCTCGTTCCTCGGGTTGCGTTCGATGTGGTCCTACGTCTGGTTCGCCTTCATCGGCGCATTCGTCGCCATGATTCTGGTGTTCCTCGTCGGGATGACCGGGCGGGCCGTCGCCACGCCGGTGCGGATGCTGCTCGCGGGCGTCGCGGTGGGCGCGGTGATGGAGGGCATCTCCTTCGGCATCCGACTCCGCAATCCGAGGGCGTTCGACTCGATGCGGTACTGGGACGCGGGGGCCCTCGACGGCCATTCGCTCTCAGTCGTCGTGGTCGTCGCGCCCTTCGTGGTCATCGGGGCGGCCATGTGTCTCTACGTCAGCCGCGGACTCAACGCGGTCGCGCTCGGTGACGAACTCGCTGTTGCCATGGGCGGCAACGTCGTTCGTACCCGCGTCGTCGGACTGCTGGCCGTCACCCTCTTGGCGGGAGCGGCGACCGCAGGCGCCGGACCGATCGGCTTCGTCGGCCTGATGATCCCCCATGCGGTGCGATGGTTCACCGGACCCGACTGGCGATGGATCTGCGCCTACTCGGTCCTCGCCGCGCCCGCGCTGTTGCTGGCGGCCGACGTCCTCGGTCGGGTCGTCGTGAAGCCGGGTGAACTGCCTGCGGGCATCGTCACGGCGTTCGTCGGTGCGCCGGTGTTGATCTGGCTGGTCCGACGCAGAGACGCGGCGGGACTGTGACCCAGCTCGAGACCGTCGACTTCGGCCACCGTCAGCTCGTGGTGCGCCGCGAGCCGACCGTGGCGCTGCGCGCGTCGTGGCGGAGCATCACGGTCCTGTCGATTCTCGGCGCAGGCGCCCTGGTGCTTGCCGTGCTCGCCCTTGGCATCGGCGAGTACCCGGTGCCGCCGTCACAGGTCATCGCAATTCTGACCGGCCAGGACCACAGCTTTGCGAGCGTGCTGGTTCTTCAGTGGCGGATGCCGCGAATCCTGTTGGCGCTGTTGATCGGTGCCGCGCTGGGTGTGTCAGGCGCGATCTTCCAGGCGTTGACGCGAAACCCGCTCGGCAGCCCTGACGTGATCGGCTTCGACTTCGGGGCGTACACGGGCGCCCTGACCGCGATCGCCGTGTTCGGCGGTGGCTACTACACGACCGCAGTCAGTGCGGTGATCGGCGGCCTCGTCACGGCGGTCGTGGTGTACCTGCTGTCGTACAAGAACGGCCTCGCCGGCTTCCGGCTGATCATCGTCGGAATCGCGGTCAGTGCGGTGCTGAGCTCGCTCTGTCAGTGGATCATCCTGAAGATCAAGCTGCACCAGGCGATTACGGCGTCGGTCTGGCAGCAGGGGTCTCTGAGCGGCCTGGAATGGGCGCAGGTGTACCCCGTCGCGGGAAGCCTTGTCGTCGCGGCCGCGCTACTGGCCGTCGTGGGACCCAAGCTGCCCATCCTGCAGATGGGGGACGACGCGGCGGGCGCGCTCGGCATCCGACCCGAGCGGATCCGGTTGGCCTACTTCGGGATCGGGGTGCTGCTCATCGCCATCGCCGCCGCCGTCGCGGGCCCGATCTCCTTCGTCGCGCTCGCAGCGCCGCAGCTG
>NZ_JBOGDD010000650.1:0-4282 GCF_050701675.1 Mycobacterium sp.
CACAACTTCATGCATCACAAGTACACCAACATCCTCGGCATGGACGACGACGTCGGCTACGGCGTGATCCGGGTGACGCGCGACCAGAAGTGGAGCCCGTTCAACCTCTACGGCAACCTGCTCTTCAACACGCTCCTCGCCGTTGGCTTCGAGTGGGGTGTCGGACTGCAGCACCTGGAGCTCGGCAAGATCTCCAAGGGTCGTGATGATCGGGCAGCGACGATGAAGCGCGTGCGCGAATTCGGCGCCAAGGCGAGCCATCAGCTCGGCAAGGACTACGTGTTCTATCCGGCGCTGACCTCGCTGTCACCGGGTGCCACCTACAAGTCGACGATGAAGGCCAACGCGGTCGCCAACGTCATCCGCAACGTCTGGGCCAATGCCGTGATCTTCTGCGGTCACTTCCCCGACGGGGCCGACAAGTTCACCAAGACGGACATGGTCGGCGAGACCAAGGGGCAGTGGTATCTGCGGCAGATGCTCGGCAGCGCCAACTTCGAAGCCGGTCCAGCGCTGCGCTTCATGAGTGGCAACCTGTGCCACCAGATCGAACATCACCTGTACCCGGATCTGCCCAGTAATCGTCTGCACGAGATCGGCGTTCGCGTCCGTGAGGTCTGCGAGAAGTACGACCTGCCCTACACGACGGGCAACTTCGCGGTGCAGTACGGCAAGACCTGGCGGACCATCGCCAAGCTGTCGTTGCCGAACAAGTACCTGCGGGACAGTGTCGACGACGCTCCGGAGACCCGCAGTGAGCGGATGTTCGACGTGCTGGGACCCGCCGACGCGGATCAGCCTCGCGGACTCAAGTCGGCGATCGCCGCAGTGCGGTCCCGGCGGAGCGAGAAGCGGGCAGCCAAGCGCGGTCTCGCCGCCTGAGACATCGACATAGCGCTCACGGCGTGGACCCCGGTTGGATTCAGGTCCTCGTCGTGAGCGCTATCTCATTCGCCGATTAGCCGCACGCGTCGATTGAACATCGGTGCGTATGTCGGCGCCGCACCCGTCCAGGTGAAGGCGTACCGGCCGGCATCTTACGGTCAGCATGATCTAAACGCTCGACCACTTCCGTACCCCCACGTCTACTGAAAGACACTGTGGTCGGGCCGAATCCGACCGTCTTCGTGTGCAGAACACTGCAGAAATCGACTCCCGGGGGAGCTCTCCATGTTCAACCGCGTTTGGTGCGTCATTGCCGCGTCGATGCTTCTGCTTGCGAGTACCGTCGCCTGCGCACACGACGACGGTGAATCCGGCTACACCCTGCGCATCGGCGCGACATCGGTGACGGGTACGCCCGCAGGCTCACTGGGTTGGGGTGACCGCCAGGGCATCCTCGCCGAAAAGCTCAAGGCCGCAGGTGTCGGCAAGATCGAGTACTCGTTCTTCCAGTCTGGCTCAGACGTCGTGTCCGCACTGATCGCAGGCGCGGTCGACGTCGCCGCGGTCGGCGACAATCCCGCCCTCACCGCGCGCGGACAGGACCCCAAAGTCATTCTCCTGTCGCTCGACTCGATAAATGGTGACGGTCAGTTGGTCGGCGCCAAAGGTGGACCGACCACGATCCAGGACCTCGTCGGCAAGTCGATCACCGCTCCACACGGCACGATCCGCGACCGCACCGCCAAGCAGTTGATCGCCGCCGCCGGGCTGACCGGCAAGATCGAGGTCAAAGACGTGCCGACGCCCGAATCGATCGCCGGGCTGAGCTCGGGTCAGATCGACGCGACGATCGTCACCGGCGCCAGCGGCGCAGACCTTGCCGACCAAGGCTTCCCGATCATCGACAGCCTCGCCAACCACGGTTTCGGAAGCACCGGTACCAATATCGCCCTGTCGTCGTTCACCGACCAGCACCCCGGTTTCCGCGACGCCTGGCAGCAGGCGGTCACCGCGGTGAACCGTGATATCACCGAGCACTTCCCCGACTACCTCAAGTGGGTGGCCGAAACCGATGGCACCAAGTACGAGTACGTCGAGAAGTCAACTAGCATCAAGGAATTCAACACTGAACCGTTCCCCAAGGCGGGGATCGACCAGCTCCAGGCCGCCTACGAGTTCCTGCGCGGCGACGGCACGATAGCGAACGAGTATTCGGTGACGGACTGGATCGGCGCGAAGTCGTGACGGTCGCGACCCCGGTCGTATCACAGCCGTCGACGGAGCCCGACCTCGTCGACATCACCTCGACCCACCGCAGGAGAAAGGGCCTCTGGTCCCGCATTCCGCGTCCGGTCCGGCGGTTGATCGGTCCGGCGCTCATCGTCGCGGCATGGACAATCGGGTCCACCACCGGATCGTTGAACCGGCGCCTGTTCCCGCCACCGACACAGGTCGCCGCGACCGCATGGCGGCTGCTCTCCGACGGGCAACTCGCCACTCACGTCGGCGCCTCCCTGACCCGGGTGGTCATCGGAACCGTGCTCGGCATCCTCATCGGAGTGCTGCTCGCGATCGCGGCAGGCCTCACCCGCACCGGCGAGGACCTTCTCGACTGGACGATGCAGATCCTCAAGGCGGTGCCGAATTTCGCGCTCACTCCGCTGCTGATCATCTGGATGGGCATCGGCGAGGGGCCCAAGATCGTGCTGATCACCACGGGCGTCGCGATCGCGATCTACATCAACACCTACTCCGGGATCCGCGGAGTAGACCATCAACTGGTCGAGATGGCGCAGACCGTCGGGGCTCGCCGATCGACGCTCATCATGCACGTGATACTTCCCGGCGCGATGCCGAACTTCCTGGTCGGCCTGCGCCTCGGCCTGTCCAGCGCGTGGCTCAGCCTGATCTTCGCGGAGATGATCAACACCACCCGCGGCATCGGCTTCCTCATGTCGCGAGCGCAGACCAACCTGCAGTTCGACGTATCGCTGCTCGTCATCGTCATCTACGCCATCGCGGGTCTGCTGTCGTACACCCTCGTCAGGGTGCTCGAACGGTCGCTGCTGTCCTGGCGGAACGGCTTCAACGGCGTCTCGTGACCTCCTCAGTGGTCCAGGTGCGGGGCCTACACCGCGCATTCGAGACGCAGCAGGTGCTGGAAGATCTCGACCTGGACATCCGCAACGGCGAATTCGTGGCGATGTTGGGACGCTCCGGCTCGGGCAAGAGCACGTTGCTCCGCGCCCTGGCCGGCCTCGACGCCGATGTCACCGGATCGGTGGTGGTTCCCCGGTCGCGTGCGGTGGTGTTCCAGAGTCCGCGACTGTTGCCGTGGCGTCGCGCGCTGGCGAATGTCACCTTCGCGCTCGGCGCCGACGGACCGGGCGCCGCCAGCCGTGACGACCGCGGCCGGGCGGCGTTGGCAGAGGTCGGCCTGACCGACAAGGCCAAGGCATGGCCGCTGTCCCTGTCCGGTGGCGAGGCGCAACGGGTTGCGCTGGCCCGCGCGCTCGTTCGCGAACCCGACCTGTTGTTGCTCGACGAGCCGTTCGGCGCGCTCGATGCGCTGACCCGGATCAAGATGTACAAGCTGCTGCACGACCTGTGGGCCCGCAGGCGGATGGCGGTCCTGCACGTCACCCACGATGTCGACGAGGCGATTCTGCTCGCGGATCGAGTGGTGGTCCTGTCAGGTGGGCAGGTCTCGCTGCAGCGCCAGGTCGCTCTGCCCTTCCCGCGGACCCGCGCCGACGCCGGCTTCGCCGAGTTGCGAAGCACCCTCCTCGCCGAACTGGGCGTGCGGGAGGAGGTGGGTCATGACCGCGACGACGCCGGAACCCGATGACCACGACGCCGACGTGCTGGTGATCGGTGGCGGTCCCGCCGCCACCTGGGCCGCGATCTCCGCGGCGGAGGCGGGCACCCGCGTGACACTCGTCGACAAGGGCTACTGCGGCACCAGCGGTGCAACAGCCTCGGGCGGCAACAACCTGTGGCTGATACCACCGGGACCCAAGCGAGAGAAAGCGGTGCGGGATCACGAAGCCGTCGCCGGCGGAATCACGGACTCGGAGTGGATGTTTCGGGTGCTGACGATGTCGTGGCAGCGCATCGAACAACTTGCCGCCTGGGGATACCCGTTTCCGGTGGGCACCGACGGCCGACCAATGCGAAGTAGCCTCCAGGGACCCGAATACATGCGCCGCATGCGCCGGAAGGCGCACCGCAGCGGGGTGCGGATCCTCGACCACCATCCCGCCCTCGAGCTCGTGTCGGACGCCGACGGCGTCGTTACCGGTGCCGCCGGTATCGCCCGGCAGGACGGCGGGCGACGATGGCGCATCCGGGCGGGCGCCGTTGTCCTGGCCACCGGTGGCACCGCATTCCTGTCAGG
>NZ_JBOGDD010000651.1:0-4829 GCF_050701675.1 Mycobacterium sp.
GCGAGCGGTGTTGTCGAAGAGCCTCTGCTGCTCGTGGCCGGTCATGAGCCGGAACAGGTCACCGGGCTGCTCGAAGTAGTTGTCGTCGTCCTCGCGGAAGTCGAAGTGATCCGCGGTGGACCCGATCGACTCGGCGGGATCGGCCCCGGGGCGAGGGTCATAAATCGTGGGTGTTGGCCCGCGCTGGGGGTGAACGGCGGTGCAATGAGCGGGCCGCCTGGTATGACGCCGAACGCGGCGATGGAGTCATGTCCGCGATTGGAGACGTAGACATACCGTCCATCCGAGGATATCGCGATCTCGGCAGCTGTTGAGGTGTCGGTGAAATCTGTTGGCAGGGCGGAGATCATATGCATTGGCGTGAGGTTCGCGGCCCGCTGGACGTACTGGTAGGCGGTGACTTCCGACGACAGTTCGTCCACCAGGTAGAGCACCGAGAGGCTGGGGTGGTAGACCAGGTGGCGGGCTGTCATACTGCGGCGAGGGGCGGTTTCAGGTGTCAAACATGTTGTCCGCCAATCGTTGTGCTGTGCTGTGAGTTAGAAGGCAGCGGTGATACCCAGTTCGGCGCCGAGTTTCTCCAGATCGGTGCGGGTCTGGTCGGGCAGGATCACGCCACCGGCGGCGATGTTGTTGTGCTCGTTGAGCTCTTCGAGTTCGCCGGGGTAGAAGATTTCGTCGTATCCCGGGGCCAGAGGGGTGGTTTTGACTTCGTCGACGAGCTGGCCGACCGACGCGAGGTAGTCCTCGGTGCTGCCCATGGCGGCGGCCACATCGATGGCGATGAAGAGATGTCCGGCGCCGCTGACCCTTTCGGCTTCATAGGGTCCGCCCACCCGGGTCGCGGTGTTGGAGCCTGTCAACGCACCCGACAAGACGTCCATCATGAATGTGATGGCATAGCCCTTGTGGCCGGCCATCGGCAAGATGACGCCGTTGATCGCGCCTGCGCAAACGGTGATCCCCAAAAACGGCCGAGCCGGCGCACGTCAACACGGCACAGAACAGGGTGCTCCAGCCGGCTCCGCGTGCCGGGTCGGTGATGACGCCTTGGCAGACCACGGTGTCGTTGATGGCGATCAACTTCTCGGCCGCGCCGTGGCGGTTCGGTGCGACCTGATGGACACCTTTTTCCAGGGCGACGAAGGTGTCGTGGCCGTGATAGGTGAACGCGCCCTTGATCTCGACGGTGCAGTCCGGTGCGTAGCATTCGGTGACCATCTGGGCGGGATCGATGTGTACAGCTCGCCCCACCGCAGATCGTCTGCAGGTTGCAAACAGCAATGGCCGCACAAGATTAGGAGACATCCGTCATGAGCAAGATCGCAGGCAAGGTGGCCGTCGTCACCGGCGACGGCTCGGGCATCGGCCGAGAACTGGCCACCGGACTCGCCACACGCGGGGTGGACATCGAGTGAGAACGTCGCTGACGGCGCAGGTCAGCAAGCAGCGGGTGGACACGAAACTTGAGAAGCCACACTCGCGTCAGCTGCGTGGCGTGCTCAGCGAAGCGAGCCGGATGCTCTAAACCCGACGCGGCTGTTTTACTGGTCCGACCACCGGCCATGGGTTAACCTTGGGTAACTCGCGGAGGGAGGGCGCATGGTCATCGAATCTACTGGCTACCACATCGAACCGGTTCGTCGGTTGAAGGTCGCCGATGCCGTCGCCGCGCAATTAGGGCGACTCATCGACGCCGGCGAATTTCAACCTGGACAGAAACTGCCCGCCGAACGCCTTCTGGCCGAACGATTCGGGGTGGGGCGCAGCTCGATGCGGGAGGCATTCCGCAGCCTTGAAAGCCAGGGGCTGGTGCGCGTCGAACACGGCATCGGAGTGATCGTCCTCGACCCCGCTCAGCGTGAGCAAAGCGCGAACACCACCATGCTCGTCATCGGTGACTACACGGTGCCGGAACTGTTCGAGATCAGGATGCCCCTCGAACGGGACGCGGCCGGACTGGCTGCCAAGCGAATCGGACCACACGAAACGGCCGAACTGCATGCCATCCTGGCCAAGGCCGAGGACCCGGGCATCTCCGACGCGGAGTACATCGAGCTCGACGCCGAGCTGCACATGGCCATCGCCCGTGCGACGAAGAACTCCCTGTTTGCCAGCGTGATGACGGGCTTGCGACCGTGCTTCTTCCAGTACTCCCAGCAGGTCCTGCAACTTCCCGACCGACGCAAACGGGCGCAGGAAGGACACCGCAGGATCGTCGACGCCGTGGTCGGCGGCAGAGTCAAGGAAGCCCGGGCGGCTGCCGTCGCGCACATCCGCGATGTCGAAGAGGATCTCGTCGAGTACCTCGCCGCCGAGGATCATCAGACCGAACACTGATCGCGCTGGGAAGGTTTGCTCAGTCGGCCGATATGTCCACATATCAGATCACCTGTTATGCAGTCAGGAGCCCGCCCGTGCGACGACCGTGTCTGGAAGCCACCGATTCGCGCCTCGAGGGGCTCGTCGCCTCGGCCGAACCCCGGCAGATCGCCACCGGCTTCGTCTTCACCGAAGGGCCTGTATGGGACCGGCACCGTCAGTGGCTGACCTTCAACGACATCCCAGCCGATCGCATGCTGCGGTGGGACGCCCAAAATGGGGTGAGCGAGGTCCGGGGACCCAACAACATGGGCAACGGGATGACGGACGCCCCCGACGGCGGGCTGCTCGTCTGTGAACACGCCACCAGCCGTCTCGTGCATGTCGACGCGCAGCGGACGACCGTGCTCGCCGAACGCTTCGGTGGCAGGGAACTCAACAGTCCGAATGACGTGATCGTCAGCTCGGCCGGCGTCATCGTGTTCACCGACCCGTACTACGGCCGCACCGGGTTCGTCGGAGTGCCGCGGCAGCCGGAGTTGGACTTCACCGGTGTGTACGCCCTGCGCCTGAATGCCGGGCAGCCGCCAGCGGCACCGACCCTGCTCACGGCGGAGATGAGATCGCCCAACGGACTGTGCCTGTCACCGGACGAGCGCTTCCTCTACGTCGCAGACACCGAGCAGTTCGAGATTCGCCGCTACCGCTTCCACGGTGACCGCCTCAGCGACGGGTCGGTCTGGGCCCAGACTCTTGGCGATGAGCCCGACGGTCCGGACGGCCTGCGGGTGGACGAGTTGGGCAACGTGTACTGCGCCGGACCTGGCGGCATCCACGTCTTCGCGACGTCGGGGGAGCCTCTCGGCAGGATCCGGCTTCCAGAGGTAGTGGCCAACCTGACGTGGGGCGGCCCGGACGGCCACACCCTTTTCGTCTGTGCGTCGACATCGGTGTACGCACTGACGACGACGGTCACGTCCGGGCGGCGCCGGTGACGCAGAAGGCTCAGCGCACCATCGTGGTGGCCGCCCGCACGATGAGAGCCATCGACGCCGCGCCCGCGTCGATGTGGCCTCGGGTGCGCTCGCCGAGGTAGCTGGCCCGGCCCTTCCTGGCGACCATGTCGGCCGTGCCGTCTCGGCCGCGTTCGGCCGCCTCCGCTGCGGCGTCGAGGGCATCGGCGAGCGAACCTCCGGCGGCCACGACCCGTGCCAGTTCCCCTACCGCAGGTGCCAGCGCGTCGTACAACGTCTTGTCCCCCAACTCGACCTGCCCACGTTCGGCAACGCCGCCGGCGCCCGCTTGCAACATGACGGCCACCATCGGGGCGTCCAGCAACTCGGCGGTTCCCACCGACTTGGCCATCCGCAGGAAGAACGTCCCGTACAACGCCCCGCTGGAACCACCGATGGTGTCCACCAGCGTCATTCCCGAGTCTTTGAGGACGACCGCTGGTGTCTCATCGGACAGCGACGTCACCGTGTCGCGGACCGCCGCGAAGCCGCGCGCGAGATTGGAGCCGTGGTCGGCGTCGCCACTGGCGGCGTCGAGATCGCACAGTGCGTCCTCGTGGTCGGCGACCTGCCGCGCACACTCCTCGATCCAACGGATCAGGGCGGCAGAGTCGATCTTCTCCATCATCAGGCCTTCCATCGCAGTGCGGGGGTGTGGAGCGGGCGCTCCCACAGTTCGATCAGATCGTCATCGACTTCGAACACCGTCAGCGCCGCTCCCGCCTGGTCCAGCGAAGTCACAAAACTGCCCACCAATGACAGTGCAGGGTCGAATCCGCGCTCCCGCAGGCGACTCGCGACCTCGCCGTAGAGCAGGTAGAGCTCGCTGTCCGGAGTGCCCCCCATCCCGTTGACCAGAGCCAGCAGCCGGGCACCGGCGGACGGCCGCAGGTCAGTGAGGACCGCATCCAGCATCAGATCGGCAAGGCGGCCGGCGCCGAGTGCCGCGGCGCGTTCGCGGCCCGGCTCGCCACTGATCCCGATACCGAGCTCGATCTCACCATCAGGAAGGTCGAATATCGGACGGCCCCTCAACGGCGGTGTGCACGAGGATAATCCGACGCCGAACGATCGGGAGCGGGCGTTCACCCGTTCGGCGATCTCCTTGACGTGCGCCAGTGAGCTGCCGAGATCGGCTGCCGCTCCAGCGATCCGCTCCACCAGTAGGGTCGCTCCCAGACCGCGCCCGCCGGTGCTACCCGTCGCGCCCCGGGTCGCGACGTCATCGTCGACGAGAACCGACGCGATGTCGATGTCGTCATCAAAGCCGAGTATCTCCCGGGCCATCCCGAAATTCATGACCTCACCCGGGAAGTTCTTGATCACGTGCAGCACCCCGGCACCACCGTTCACCGCCCGGGTCGCTTCGACGATCTGGCGGGGAACCGGCGAGGTGAACACCTCCCCGGCCACCGCCGCATCGATCATTCCAGGCCCGACGAAGCCGGTGTGCAAGGGCTCACAGCCTGATTCGCCGCCCGCGACGATTCCCAC
>NZ_JBOGDD010000652.1:0-9168 GCF_050701675.1 Mycobacterium sp.
TGAATGCGGTGACCGATGGACCCGTTCACGTGGTGACGTTCTCCCGCGGAACGTCGGCGGCCGTCGCGTGGACCCTCGATCACCCAGACCGAGTCCGATCACTGGCGATCGGCGACTACGTCCCCGAGGAGAAGGTGCTGCCGAACGGCGCCGCGGAGAAGCTCCTCAGCGGGCGTTGGCGCGGCACCCCCGTGAGCGAGCGCCTCGACGTGGCCGCCGCCACGAAGACATTTCAAGCAGCGCAGGATCAGTCGTTCTGGGAAGAGCTTTCCCAGCTTGGCCTTCCGCTCCTGGTGGTGCGCAGCGGCGACGGCGTCCTCGTCGGCACGCGGGAGTGGGCGCGCTACGGGCGCCTGTTCCCGCAGGCTCGACTGGTCGAGTTCCACGACTCACCACACGACATCTTCCGTCCCGACCGCGGCCGGTACCCCCGACTCGTTCAGCAGCACGTCGAGCAGTCCGACACTTTGAGGTTCTCTAAGGGGCTCGGACCGCGCCCATGATGAGTTGAGTTGCGAGCATGTCGAGCTGACCCTTGATGGTCACGTCGACCAATTCCCCTGACTCGTCCCAGATCTCGTCGGCGGAGTTGATCGCCACGCCGAGCGGTGTCGGCCAGGCACGCAGGGCATGCCCGATGACGCGCAACTGTCCCAGTGTCCCAACAGCGGCCTGCCAGCCGTACGCACAGCTGATGCAGCCCCACGGCGTGTTGTCGAGGTAGACCCGAGGCGCCTCGCGGAGGTCCTCGATGTAGTCCAGCGCGTTCTTCACCAGTCCGGACACGGCTCCGTGATATCCCGGCGAGGCGACGACGACCGCATCGGCGTCGCGCAGGGCGGCGATCAGCGCGGTCGCCTTGTCCGTACGCGTCGTGACGTGCGGGTTGTACATCGGGAGGTCGATGTCATCGCCGTAGAACGACAGCGTCCGGCCGCCTTGCCGCTCTACCGCTGAAAGACATTGCCGTAGTGCACGTTCAGTGGAGGAATTGGCGCGCAAGGTGCCCCCGAGGCCGACGATGAGCGGTTGGGTGTTGGTGGTCGTCACGTTCTCACTCACTTGATCGCGATCGGGCTGACGGGGGCTCCGACCGCGCCGACCACCTTCAGCGGAGGCGCGATCAGCTGGAACTCGTAGACCCCGTCTGCCGCACAGTCCGCCGCAAGTCGGGACAGGTCCCAGTACTCGCCGAGCATCAGGCCCATGTCACGCAGGCACAGCATGTGCATCGGCAAGAACGTACCCTCCACGCCATTGACCGGGTCGGGATCTTCCACCATCAGGTTGTCGGCGGCCACGGCGGCGACCTCGTGGTCGTGCAGCCACGACGCGCACGTCCACTCCAGACCCGATCCCGCCTCGGCGCCGTCACCGGTCGACAGGAAGCGCGTCCACCAACCGGTGTGCACCACGACGATGTCACCGCGCCCGATCCGCACCCCCTGCTTGGCGGCGATGTCGTCGAGCTCGGCTGGTGTGATGGGATTTCCTGGCCGACAGAACGTCTCCTCGCCCCGGTGGGCGACCACGTCGAGCAGCACACCGCGAGAGGTGATGCCCGTGGCGTCGACCTTCTCGATGCCACAGTGGAAGGCGCCGAAGCTGGTCACCGAGTCGGCGGGAAAACCGTTGTAGAGCCTTTCCTCGTAGTAGACGTGCGACAGGGCATCCCATTGCGTCGCCGCCTGCAGCGACATGACGATCATGTCGTCGTTGAACCGAAACGGATTGTCGACGAAGAACGAACTGAGTTCCTGAGCCACCGAATTGCGCAACCAGCCGGGCGCGTACCGCACCAGGGTTTCGGCGTCGCCGCCGTCCACGGTCATCACGTGGACGGGATTCTGGCGGAACTTGAACGCCCCCTGCGGCCCCGATGAGCTGAAGTCGCCGCCGAGCGAGATCACCCTGCCCTGCTTGACGCATCTGGCGCCCTCCGCGACCTTCTCGGCGGTGATGAAGTTCAGCGTGCCGATCTCATCGTCGTCGCCCCAACGGCCCCAGTTGCGGACTTCGTCCGCGACCCGCCGAAAGTCGTTCATACCGGCCATGATGCGGAATCCTCCAAGGTGGCGGCGACGCGGGCGGCGAGGTTGCCGCCATCGACCCAGAGCACCTGCCCTGTCACGAAACCGGCGGCCGGGCTGTTGAGGAACACCAACGCGGCGGCCTGTTCGGCCGGATTCGACATCCGGCCGAGCGGTTGCGGGAAGCCGTCGAGATACCCCTGGCCGTATCGGGTTCGGAGCTGGTCGAGGATCGGCGTCTCGGTCACGCCGGGTCCGGTGCAGTTGATCCGGATGCCGCGCGAACCCAGCGCCACGGCGTTCGCCATGCCGTAGAGGATGATCGCCTCCTTGGCGATGCGGTAGCCGCCGTCGGCGTGGGCATCGGGGTGGTCATGACACCACTGCACGCCCTCGGCGAAGGTGGTGGTCCGCAGGAGACCCGCCACCTCGCCCATGTTCTCGGCGTAACCGGAGGCTGCCAGCGACGAGACGCTGACGATCGACGACCCAGACGGCATGCTGGGCAACAGCGCCTCGGTGAGATGGCGGGTGCCGAGGAAGTTGATCTTCACGACCAGCAGCGAATCGCCGATCCCCGAGGACACCCCCGCCACGTTGAAGAGTCCGTCGACGCGGCCGCCGATCGCCGCCACCGCCTCGTCGATCGATGCCGGGTCGGAGAGGTCCACCCGATGAAAGTCGTTGACTGCGAACTCCGGTGAGCGCACGTCGAGTCCCACGACGTCGGCACCGAGTTCGGCCAACTGACCGACCAGCGCCGCACCGATTCCCGACGCGCACCCCGTCACGACGACGCGACGCCCCGCATAGCTCAACAGGTCGCCGAAGACTCCCACGATCGATCCGGTCGCGTTCAGCTGGCCGCCTCGCGCGCTTCCTTCTCCAATTGCGCGGCGTGAACCCGGCCCTCGTTGATCTCTGCCATCGCCTCGGGAATCTCGCTGGAGGTGAACTTTCCGCCTTGGCCGGTCGGCAGACCACCGAACGAGTAGTTCTCGTCGAAATCTGGCGCGGACGAGCCCTCGCGACGGCTCTCGACCTTCTCCAGCACCGGTTCCAGACGCTTGGCCTTCGCCGCGACCGCCTTCTCGTCGCGCTCGATGAACTCCGGAAGGACCTCCTTGCCCATGAGTTCGATGGACTCCATCGTCCCCTCGTGGCTGCGCGGGTTCAGCAGCAGGATGATCTCGTCGACGCCGCTCTCCTCGTAGCCGCGCAGGAACTCGCGGACGGTGTCCGGCGAGCCGATCGCGCCGCGACCCGGGCCGTAGGCCAAGCTCGGGTCGGCCTTCACCTCGTCGAGATAGCGGTCCCACACACCGGTGCGGCCAGGGGTGTGCATGCCCGTCATGTAGTAGTGCATGATGCCGAACGAGAAGAATCCGCCGCCGACGCCGAGCCGCTCGACGGCCTGCTCGTCGGTCTTGGCGACCATCATCGAGAGATCGCCGCCGATCGCGAGGACGTTCGGGTTGGTCAACGGCGTGACCGGTGCGCCCTTCTCCTCGAGCTCCTTGTAGTAGCCGTCGACGCGGTCCTTGAGCGGCCCGGGTCCGGTGTACGCGAAACTCAGTGCGCCGATGGCCTTCTGCGCGGCCATCTGCACCGAGGCCGGCCGGGTACAGGCCACCCACACCGGCGGGTGTGGCCGCTGCAGCGGCTTCGGGACGACGTTGCGTGCAGGCATCTCGATGTGCTGTCCCTTGAACCCGGTGAACGGCTCCTCGGTCATGCACCGGATGGAGACCTCCAGCGCCTCCTCCCACTGCCCCCGCTTGTCGGCGGGATCGATGTTGAAGCCGCCGAGCTCGCCGACCGAGGACGACTCACCCGTGCCGAACTCGACGCGACCGTTCGAGATGAGGTCCAGCGTGGACACCCGCTCTGCCACCCGGGCGGGATGGTTGACCGCGGGTGGAAGGTGCATGATGCCGAAACCAAGCCGAATGTCCTTGGTGCGCTGGCTCGCCGCGGCAAGGAAGATCTCCGGCGCGGTCGAGTGACAGTACTCCTCGAGGAAGTGGTGTTCGGTCAGCCAGACCGTCGAGAAGCCCGCCTTGTCCGCAAGCTCGACCTCGTCCAGACCGTCCTGAAACAACTGCCGCTCGTCGTCGGCGACCCACGGTCGCGGGAGCGCGAACTCGTAGAACAGTGAGATCTTCATGCTTACCTCCGGTAGGTGTCGAGCTTCGAATCGCTTGGCGTGTCGTCGTGGTCGTTCGTCGAACCGATGTGTCTCGCGGCTACGTAGCCGAACGTCATTGCGGGGCCGATGGTCGCTCCGGCACCGGCGTAGCTGCGGCCCATCACCGCGGCAGTGGCGTTACCCGTCGCGTAGAGCCCCGTGACCACCGAATCGTCGTCGCGCAGGACGCGGGCGAACTCGTCGGTGCGCAGACCGCCGGACGTCCCAAGATCACCGAGGATGATCTGGAAGGCGTAGTACGGCGCCTTGCCCAGCGGATGGAGGTTGGGGTTGGGCAACGTCGGATCGCCGTAGTAGTTGTCATAGGCACTGTCGCCGCGCCCGAAGTCGTCGTCATGGCCCTTGCGGGCCAGTTCGTTGAACCGCTCGGCGGTCCGGCGCAACTCGTCGACCGGAACCCCGATCTGGCCGGCGAGCGCCTCGAAGCTGCTGCCTTCCTTGACGATTCCCGAGTCCAACCACGCCTTCGGCACCTTCCATCCGGTCGGCACCGGCGCGAACGGAATCTTCGGGATCGGCAGGTGGCCGCCGACCACGTAGCGGTGGAACGAGCGGATGTCGGTGACGAGCCAGCACGGAATGTGGGACACCCCGGAGCGCTGGCCTTCGATCATGGCGTGCGCGAAGTCCATGTAGGGCGCCGCCTCGTTGATGAACCGCTTACCCGCGCCGTTGACCACGAACTGCGACGGCATCATCCGTTCGTTGAGCATGAACTGCAGCCGCCCGTCGGGCCAGCACATGGCGGGGAACCACCACGCCTCGTCCATCAGGTCGGTGGATCCACCGACCTTCTCCCCCGCCCGGATGCCGTCGCCCATCGCAGCGGGATTGCCGAAGCTCCAGTCCTTCTCGAGCTCCGGCAGGTGCTCGCGACGCCAGGCCATGTCGTGGTCGAAGCCGCCAGAGGCCAGGATGACGCCGCGCCGGACGCCGATGCGCAGCGGTCCCCCGTCACGTTCGACGACGGCGCCGACGACGCGGCCGTCGACGTCGGTGATCAACTCGGTCATGGGTGCCTCGAGCCACAGCGGAATGTCGTGGTCCTTCAGCGCCAACCGCATCCGCGCCATCAGCGACTGTCCGATGGCGGCCATCCGGTCACCGAACACGTGCGCCCGGACCATCCGCCAGACGAGTTTGACCAGGACGGCCTTGCCCCGCCAGTTCTGGCGCACCTGGTAGAAGAGGCGTAGATCCTTGGGGGCGAACCAGATTCCCTTGGGCGCCAGCGCCAACGGCGTCAGCAGGTTGCGCTCCTCGTCGCCAAGCTTGCGCACGTCGATCTCTGGAACGTTGATCGTGCTTCCCCGCTCCGATCCGCCTGGAAGCTCCGGGTAGTAGTCGGCATACCCCGGTTTCCAGACGAACTCGAACCACGAACTGGACTTCTCCAGGAACTCCATCATCTCGGGTGCGGCGTCGACGTACTGCCTCAAGCGCGCGTCGCTCACCAAGCCGTCGGTGATCTGCTTGAGGTAGTCGAAGACCTCGTCCGGCGACGGTGAGTAACCAGCGCGTCGCTGCGACGGTGCGCCGGGTACCCAGATGCCACCGCCCGACAGTGCGGTGGAGCCGCCGAACTGGGGCGACTTCTCGACGATCAGGGTGTCCAACCCGTCGGCGTCGGCCTTGAGTGCGGCGGTCATGCCGCCGCCGCCGGAGCCGACGACGAGCACGTCGACCTCGCGGTCGAAACCGGTTTCGTTCATTACCGTCCTCTACTCATCACAGCGGCACCGCCGTGCGGACCGCGAAACCGGCAATCAACTCGGGCGCGGGCCGGTAGTAGCGCAGCTTCGTCTCGTACGGCCCCTGGATGGCCAGTGCCGCGAAAGCCGCTATCCAGGTGCGGACTTCGTGGGCACTGTTACCCGCCTCGGCGGCGATCCACGAATTCGACCAGTTGTCGACCTCGGCCACCCGGTTGGTGTCGAGGAGTTCCAGCAGCGCGCGGTCCCAGTCGGGGTTGAGCGGTCGCAGGGGACTCTCGCCATGGGCGAAATCGTGCGCGGCGGCAATCACTGCCGTCTGCCTGGCGCTGCGCTGTTCTGCTGTCATCGGCTCGCCGTGCACGATGCGGCCGAGTGCGGCGGGGGGCGCCGTCGCCAGCGTCGGTACGGGCGGATCGTGCGACAACCCGCCGGAACCCACCACCAGCACCCGCTTGTCGAGCGTCGCCAGGAAGTGACCGACGGCGGTACCCAGCGCCCTGGTGCGCTTGATCGGACCCAGTGGGGTGGCGACCGAGTTGATGAACACGGGCAGCACCGGTACTCCCGCGATGTCGCCGAAGAGGGCCTCCAGGGGCTGGACCGTGCCGTGGTCGACGTCCATGCTGGCCGAGATGGCGACGTCGACGCCGTTGTTCCACAAGCTCTCTGCGCATTCGGCTGCCACGTCACCTGGCACGTTCAGCGGGCCCTCGTGCGTGCCGTAATCGCCGACACCTGCGGCCGCCGTACCGATGCAGAACGGTGGCATGACGCGGTAGAAGAACCCGTTGTAGTGATCGGGCGAGAAGATCACGACGAGCTCGGGGTCGAAGTCGCGCACGAATTCCCGGGCATCCGTCAGTGCGGAGTCGATGTCGTCAAGGAGCTCTGGTGATGGTCCCGGCAGATTCAACAGCGGGCTGTGCGACATGCAGCACAGTGCCAGCGGTTTCTTGGTGGTCATGGGAGTCATTGCCTCCCTTCCTCAGACAGAGGACGTCGAAGAGTGCGGTGCTCATCTCGGGTGCGAGTTGGGCGATGCACGCTCCCGCGATGCACCGGTCGGGACGCAGGAAGAGCACCGACTCGGTGTGGCCGTCGAAGAACGACTTCAGGCCACCGGTGCGGTCGCCGACGATGACGACCTCGGGGTCGTCGTGCCCGGTCCAGTGCAGTTGGGTCACCGGTCTGGCGGCGACGAACCTCGCCCCCAAGGCCTTCCATCGCGCAAACGCGACATCGCCGAGCAGTGCCCGCGGATTGTTGTTCCAGCTGAGCACGGCGAACCCGGCGCCGATCACGTCGTCGAGCAGGACGTTCTGAGCGTCCCGGGTATCGACACGGGGTTGGATGAACAGCGTGCCCGTCGGGGAGGTCGCAGACCGGGGTTCGAGGTGCGCGATGGCGCCCTGGTCGTAGCGCGGCATCGGCTTGAAGCGCATCTCGAGGATGTAGCGCTTGAGCGCCGGCACCACCGACGCGCCACGAATCAGCCTGTCGCGCAGCGCTGCCACCCGGCGGTTGGTCGGCGAGATCACGCGTCCGACCATCGTGGACAGGTCGATCATCGCCCGTGCATGTTTGCGCCGCTCGTCGTCATAGGTCTCCAGCAACGCGTCGTCCGCCAGGCCCTTGACCACCGCCGCCAGTTTCCAGCCGAGATTGGCTGCGTCGCGGATACCGCTGTTGTAGCCCTGGCCCTGCCACACCGGCATGAGGTGCGCGGCATCACCGGCCAGCAGCATCCGGCCCTTGCGGAACGCACTCGCGATGCGGGAGTGATGGGTGTACACGCGGTGCCGGATCACCTCGACGCGATCGGGGTACGGCACGAATGGCGCCAGCATGCTCGCCATGAAGGCCGGCTCCTCGACCTGCTCGTCGGTCTCGTCGGCGTGAATCATGAACTCGAACCGGCGAATACCGTGCGCGATCGAGATGGAGGCATACGGCCTGGCGGGATCGGCGCCGACCTCACTGTTGGGATGGCCGAGCGGATCGGTCGCCAGGTCGATGACGAGCCATCGCGTGGCGGACGTGGTGCCCTCGAAGGTCACGCCCATCACGCGTCGCGTCGTACTGCGTCCACCGTCGCAGCCCACGACGTAGCGGGCGACGATCGGATCTGTCTGCCTCGCGATGGCCACCCGCACACCGTCGGCGGTCTCCTCGCACGACTCCATCGCCCGGCCCCACGCCACCTCGACACAGTCGAACCGGTCGAGGCCGCGCAGCAACTCGGCGTCCACCATCGGTTGGACGAAACCGTTGCGCTTGGGCCAGCCGAATCGGGCATCGGGAGGGGCCATTTCGGCCAGCAGTCGCCGGTTGCCGTCGTAGAACCGGAGGATCTGGTTGGGCACGGTGTGCGGCAGCACGTGCTCGACCACTCCGATCGACTGGAACGTCCGCAGCGCCTCGTCGTCGAGGCCGACACCGCGGGGATAGTCGATGAGGCTGTCGCGTTCGTCGACCACCAACGTTCGGACACCGTGGTGCCCAAGGACGTTCGCCAACGTGAGACCAACCGGCCCGGCACCGACGATGAGTACGTCAACGCCTGCCATTACTCAACGCCCCAGCAGGAAGTCGATGTGCAACGCGTTGAACGTCTTGGCATCCTCGTACTGCGGCCAGTGACCGCAATCGGGCATCACCTCGAAGCGGGCTCCTGGGATCATCGAGGCAATGCGACTGCCCTCGCTCACGTCGGCGGTCGGGTCGTCACTCGTCCACAGCACCAGGGTCGGCGCCGTGATCGCGCCGTACTCCTTCGGCCCGAGGAGATTGTGCGCCCTGATCTCGGGATCCTGCAGTGCCATGATGTTGCTCATCGCGCCGACGAATCCCGGCTGGCGGTACACGCGCTGGCGACTGGCCACGATGTCGTCGTAGCCCTTGCTCTTGTCGGCCATCAGCCACTTGATCCTGGCTTGAACCGTTTCCCAGGAGGGGTTCTCGGCTGCCGCCATCGACAGCGAGATGATCCGCTTCATCACCTCGGGGTCGGCCTGTGATCCGCCGGCGGTGTTGAGCACCAGGCGGTTGATCCGGTCCGGGTGATCGGAGGCGGCGCGGGCGGCCACCCACCCACCGAGCGACTCGCCGGAGAGATGGATGCGCTCGACGCCGATGACGTCGAGCACGGCCAGGAGATGGTCGACGTAGTGCGCTACTTCTAGCGGGTGTCCCGGCTTGTCGGTGTAGCCATGGC